>JAZFPW010000092.1:0-2303 GCA_036444815.1 Gammaproteobacteria bacterium | reverse complement strand
CCCTCTCGGTCCGGGTCGTCTCCTACCCAGCCCAATAGGACTCGAATCGCCTGTTCGGCTTCCTCTCTGCTTGGCCGGCTCATGTCGTTTCCCGATAGTTCAAATTCGCTGCGGTTGGTCTTGCGGTGACGCGAGGGCTGGCCAGTCTAAGGCCGCGAATTGACTGGCGCAACCGGGTCGAGCAAGGAACGGCGCCATTGCTGCTATGCTCAGCCGCTGGTATGAGCGTTCGCCGGATTATTCAGACTTTTCATGATTGGCAGCAGACCGGCGAGCCGATGGTGCTGGCGACCGTCTATCAGACGGCGGGCTCTACCTATTCCAAGGCGGGCCAGCGGATCCTGATTCGGGGAAACGCCAACTACCAGGGGCTCGTGAGCGGCGGATGCCTGGAGGGTGATCTCGCGGAACGCGCCCTAGCGGTATTGGCGACGGGCGAGCCGGCGGCCGTCACCTACGATATGCGGGACGACGGGGAGGATCTGTTCGGGCTGGGCGTGGGCTGCAACGGGCTGATACGGGTGTTTCTGCAGACGCTGGATCAGGAGACGGAGTACGAGCCGTTCGCCTCTATCGCGCAGCTTCTGTTGACCGATAACATCAGCAGCGTGGCGACGGTGATCGCCTCAGAAGATCCGGACCTGCCATCCGGAGCGACACTGGTCTGGTCGCAGAACCCGGCCGATCGCCAACCGCCCGCAACGCCGGCGCTCGAGCGGCTCGTCGCCGGCTGTGACGCGGTGCAGGCGTCAGGGAGCGCGCGTTTCGACACCGCCGACGATGGCTTAGCCGTGCTCTACGCGCCGTTGAATCCCGTGCCGCGACTGTTGGTGCTCGGCGCCGGACTGGACGCCGTGCCTGTGGTTGACATGGCGACGGAGCTAGGCTGGCGAGTCAGCATCGCCGACCATCGGCCGGCCTATCTTTCGAATAACGAGTTCGATGGGGCGGAGCGTGCTGTGTTGGTCGAGCCGGCCGCTCTCGATCGCGAGTTCAACGTCGGCGATTTCGATGCCGTTATCGTCATGAGTCATCATTTGGCGACCGACCAGGCTTACCTTGAACAGCTTGCGACGATCGATCTGCCTTACATCGGCGTCCTCGGGCCGAGCGCCCGCAGGGATCGATTGCTTGACGCATTGGGCGAGGCTGGTAAGGCGCTGGGCGCCAGACTCAGGGGGCCGGTTGGCCTCGATATCGGCGCCGATTCGGCAGAATCCATCGCGCTGTCGTTGCTGGCGGAGATCCACTCGGTACTGAAGGGAGCCAGCGGCGCGTCGCTCACCGGCGACTGATCGCGGACCGTACGCTCCGAGATTGCGCCGGTCCCCATGATGACTACGGCTCCGTACTATTATTGCTCGGCCGGACTCCACTGCCTGCAGTCGTAGTGCTGTAGCTCTTCACCGGGCCTCCATACCCAGGTCTTGGTCAACACCACGGGCTCTGTGAAGATCGCCGGATCGGTGACGGTCACGCTGTACTCCAGCCGGCTGCCATCGGCACTCACGGAGAAACGCTCGTCGTTGCGGACCGCTTCAGTCTGGGGAATGCCGGTCTTGTCGAAATGTGGATAGTTGATGCCCGTGGTCTCGACGACCAACGTGTCGCCTTCCCAGCGCCCGACTGAGCGGCCGAGCAGGCTTGCAGGCTGCTCGTGGAAAGCGGCGTCAGGCGCCAGGGAGATCGTGCGAACCAGGTCATATTCTTCCAGTCGGAGCAAGATCTCGTCACCCTGATCGACGAACTCGATCGGATACGGTGCCTCCATGATGAACGCCATGCCTTTCGGTGCGCAGTTCGCGGTCGGTTCGTCGTCTACTGGATCCCACGCCGCCCGCACGGCTCGCGCGGCCTCGGTCAACGGATAGCTGTTATTCCAGAGCCGTCCGGCGCTGGTCCAGACGCGGAAGATGCCCAGCTCGCCGGTCGGATCGCCGGTGATCGCGCCGCGCGTGTCTGCTCCTACAACCTGCTGCGACCAACGCGGGTTGGTCCCCGAAAACACGATCTCCTCACCGGTCGGGAGGAGCATGTTACTCAGCAATACGGCGTTGTCTGCGAGTTTCCCGGCGCTGCCCGCTACCCGGACACGATACCCAACCTTGACAAGCTCAGGGGTTAGACCTCGTCGGCTGACGATGCTGACCGAACTCGTTTCTATGTCCCACTCCCGCTCCCGGCCGCTGGCATCGCTGCCTGTGATCGTGAAACGTATGTGAGGGTTATTCCAGAGAACTTCTGTAATCTCGCCCTCGATTTCGACGGTCCGGCTACGGTCGTAGAACGGAGCGGACGAATGG
>JAZFPW010000091.1:0-9528 GCA_036444815.1 Gammaproteobacteria bacterium | reverse complement strand
TGATCGCAAAGGCCTGTACGCGAAGGCGCGTGCCGGGCTGATCAAGGGGTTCACCGGGATCGATGATCCCTATGAAGACCCGGCCGAGCCGGAGATGCGGATCGATACCACGACGCTCACGCCGGATCTGGCCGCCCATCGGATTCTGATCAAGCTGAAAAGCATGGGCTACATTCGTTAGCCGGTCATCGTCCGCTGCTGGAAACCGCGGCGTCCGTCGTTGGCGACAGGAGCTTGCGGCGGAGCGACGGACCTTCCGCTCGGGGAATGCTTGGGGTTCGTCACCGGAGCGCGTACAGTCCAGTCTGAACGATCTAGGAGACGCACATCGACGCCTCATCGAAGCCAGGAGCGGGCGCGGGCACGACCGCGTTGATAGCAGGCGCGGCCGTCGTCGTGCTGATCTATGGCATGCAGGCGGCGAGCCCGATACTCGTACCGTTTCTCGTCGCGGCGTTTCTCGCCGTCATCTGCATGCCGCTGATGCGATGGCTGCAGCATTACCGCGTTCCCGCAGGATTCGCCGTAGTGATCGTCGTGTTGATGATCATCGGCGTACTGACGCTCGTCGGAATATTCGTCGGCGGTCAGATCGCGGAGTTTACGATACGCCTGCCTTTCTACGAGCAGCAACTGAACGACATGCTGACCGGCATGGCGGCGCGGTTCGGACAGGAGGTCTCGATCGCCGGTTTGCTGGATCAGATTCAGCCTGCGTCCCCGATGGGATTGGTCGCCAATCTCTTCAGCGGGCTGCAAGGCTTATTCGCTAACTTCTTCTTGATTATCTTCACAGTCGTCTTCTTATTGCTGGAAGCGTCGAGCCTCCCAGGGAAGTTCCAATTGGTGCTGACTTCCTCACGCGGCGACCCGGAGTATTTCAAACGTTTCACGAGCGGCGTACAACGTTACCTGGGGATTAAGACGGTCGTGAGCCTCGCGACCGGTATCACGGTTGTAGTATTGACCGCCACATTCGGACTTGACTTTCCGTTACTCTGGGGGCTGCTCGCGTTCCTGTTCAACTACGTTCCGAGCATCGGCTCTCTGCTCGCCGCGATTCCGGCAGTCGTGTTGGCGCTGGTCCAACTCGGACCCGTTCCGGCCGCGATGATCGGCGTGGGATATGCCGTCATCAACGTCGCGATAGGCGGCATCATCGAACCGCGTGTCGTCGGGCGCGGGCTAGGCCTGTCCACGCTCGTCGTGTTCCTCTCGCTCGTATTCTGGGGCTGGGTCTTCGGTCCCGTCGGCATGTTGTTATCGGTGCCACTGACCATGACGGCGAAAATCGCGTTGGAGTCCAGCGACCGTACCGCATCCATCGCGGTGTTACTGGGCCAAGCAGAGCGCAGTACGCCAGGTTAGGGCAGCACTGAGATGTGGCCTGTTGTGTCGATCATTGGCCTGGTATAGATTCTGACCGAGACCGATAAACCGTGTGAGAGATGAGCCTGCGAGACGAAGTCGATCGACTGCTACCCGACTGGAAGCGCTGGTATCCAAGTCTATTCGACGCCGCAAACGATCTCGGCGTCATCAGGGCCAGAGTTTGCTCGCCCGACAGTCTGCTGCTTAGCAAAAGACACTCCAGAGTGCGTAGTGCTGCAGAAGAGGCTCACCGAGAGATGTGGGGTGGCAGAGCCCAGGACGGGTAGCCTAGCCTTCCGTGGACGGACGACGCGCGGAACGAAATTCGTTCTCGCGGCTCATAGATAGCGTCTCGTCGCTGAACTCTCGCCGATAACACACTCGTTAGATAGAGCGGAACCGCCATGGCATCAAGACTCATAGTACTCGCGCTGGCGTATTTAGCCTGGACAGCGGCCGCGTGGGCGGTCGAAGCCGGAGATCCCGCGCCCGCCTGGATCGGTAGCGACGTCCACGGTGAGCCGGTCTCGTTTCCTGCGGTCGCCGGCGGCAAGCCCGCGGTCGTCGTCTTCTGGGCAACGTGGTGTCCTTACTGCAAGGCCTTCATGCCTTATCTGGAAGCGATTCAGAGAGACTATGCCGCCGACGGTGTCCAGATCGTCGCGATCAACGCGCTGGAAAGAGGCATCGGCGACCCGGAAGCCTATCTCG
Source organism: Gammaproteobacteria bacterium (assembly GCA_036444815.1). Taxonomy (GTDB): domain Bacteria; phylum Pseudomonadota; class Gammaproteobacteria; order Steroidobacterales; family Rariloculaceae; genus SMWC01. The sequence goes on along the minus strand of JAZFPW010000091.1, from coordinate 7,446 downwards.
AGGGCCTCGGTTTCCCCGTGCTCGGGATCCTCGAGGGCGACGACATTGCAGTGGCTTACGGCGTCCAGTTCATTCCGGGGTTGATGGTCGTCGATGGTGCCGGGCTCGTCTCTTACCGCCGGGCATCTACCGATCTCCCGCCCGGGCAGACGCTATCGGAGTTCTGGGCTCTCGAAGTCCGCGAGGCGCTTGATCTAGCCTTGCGCAGATTGCACTAGGTTGCAGGCCAATCTAGCGGACAGCAATCTCAGCAGTTATGACGAGATCCGTCGTTACAGGGGCGAACCGGGGCATCGGGCTCGAGCTCGTACGTCAACTTGCCGCGAGGGGAGAATCTGTCGTCGCCGCGTGCCGGGAGACGTCCCCGGAACTCGGCGCCTTGCACGTCGATGTCTTCGAGGACCTGGATGTCAGCGACGAGCAGTCGGTCGCCAATTTCGTGAGCCGACTAGGCGACGAGCCGGTCGATACGCTGATCAACAACGCCGGCATCCTGACGGACGAGGAACTTGATAGTCTGGACTGGGGGCACATTCGGCACCAATTCGAAGTGAATTCACTCGGACCTCTCAGGGTGACTTCGGCGTTGCTTCCTTGCATGGCGGCGGCGGGCAAGATCGGCATCGTCTCGAGCCGTGTGGGTTCGCTGCATGACAATAGTTCGGGAGGGATGTATGGCTATCGGATCTCCAAGGCGGCCGCCAACATGGTCGGGCTCAATCTCGCGCACGACTTGAAGCCGCGGGGAATCGCGGTGTTTCTGCTTCATCCCGGTTATGTCAGGACCGGAATGACGCGTGGCCAGGGCTACACCGACCCCGACGAGGCCGCCCGGGGTCTGATAGAGCGCATGGATTCTCTGACGCTGGCCGATACCGGCACGTTCTGGCACGCGAATGGCCAGCCGCTGCCATGGTAGGCAACTGACGACCAGCGTTTCTAATTGGCTCCACTGGAACTTCGCCCGGCACCCTGAGTTTTCCATATATTGTTCTGCGGGATTGGCATAACGGCGCCAATCCTGCGGTGTATGCTTGCCGTTCCAGGTGAGCCGCCAGTCTCCGGGAGCACTCGATATCGTCCCAGTTCGATCTGCTTAACCGATTAGTAGCTGAGCCGTAACTTAAAGAGTCGGTAGCGTGGGAACGTCTCGATGCAGATGATCATTGCCAACCGGTTAGTCGACGGGCGCGTCGTATTCATGGATGCCGATGCCGCTTGGGTCGATTCCATAGAGGACGGCGTTCTTCTGGAGAGTCAAGCGGACAACGACCGGTTGATGGGGCTGGCCATGCGGGCTGTCGAGGACTGTCTGATCGTGGATCCGTATCTGATCGAGGTGGTTGTCGACGACGGTAAGCGCCGTCCACTAGAGGCCCGCGAGGCGATTCGCGCATTCGGGCCCTCTGTACGAACCGATCGGCTGGTCGGGAGCGAGTAACGAAGATGTATCGGTACGATGAATTCGATGAGAAGCTCGTGGGCGAGCGCGTCGAACAGTTCCGCCGCCAGGTGCAGCGCCGTTTCGCCGGCGAGCTCAGCGAAGACCAGTTCAAGCCGTTGCGGCTGATGAACGGTCTCTATATGCAGTTACATGCCTACATGCTCCGGGTCAATGTGCCTTACGGCAGCCTGTCGTCCAGGCAAATGCGCAAATTCGCCCACATCGCCAGAACCTACGATAAGGATTTTGGCCATTTCACGACGCGGCAGAACATTCAATACAACTGGGTCAAGCTCGAAGACACGCCGGATATTCTCCGCGAGCTCGCGGATGTGGAAGTCACGGCGATCCAGTCATCCGGCAACTGCGTGCGCAACATCACGTCGGACCAATACGCTGGAAGGGCTGGGGATGAGATCGAAGATCCACGAATCTACTGCGAGTTGCTGCGGCAATACTCGGTCTTGCACCCGGAGTTCTCGTATCTGCCGCGCAAGTTCAAGATCGCGGTCACCGGCGCACCGAAGGACCGCGCCGCCGTAGCCCTGCATGACATCGGGCTGCGGATGCATCTGAACGATGCGGGGGAGATGGGATTCGAAGTGTTGGTCGGCGGTGGCCAGGGCCGGACGCCGTATATCGCCCACACGATCCGTGAGTGGCTCGCGCCGGAGCATCTGCTGTCCTATGTCGAGGCGATCCTGCGTGTCTACAACATCCACGGCCGGCGCGACAACATCAATAAGGCGCGTATCAAGATCATCGTCAACCAGATGGGGATCGACAAGTATCGGGAACTCGTCGACGCCGAGTGGGAGCGGTTCAAGGACGGTTCGCTGAAGGTGCCGCAGGAGGAGATCGATCGAATCGACGCCTATTTCGCACCGCCCGAGTACGAGACTGTCGAGGATATAAGCGCGGAGCTCGACGCGTTGCGGGAGGCTGATCAGGGCTTCGATCGGTGGATGCAGAGTAACGTCGTGGCTCACAAGGTACCCGGCTACTGCATCGTCAATATGACGCTCAAGGCCCCCGGCCGTGTGCCGGGGGATATCAGCGCCGACGACATGGATGCCGTCGCCGATCTGGCGGATCAGTACAGCCTGGGCGAGATCCGGGTCAATCACCGCCAGAACCTGACGTTCGTCGACGTGAAGCAACAGGACCTCCATACCCTGTGGCAGGAGCTCGACGAGCTTGAGCTCGCGACCCCGAATCTAGGCCAGCTCACCGATATCATCTGCTGCCCCGGCCTGGATTACTGCAACCTGGCAAATGCGCGTTCCATTCCGGTAGCGAACGATATCAACCGGCACTTCGTGGACGTCGATCACCTGGCCCGGGTCGGCGACCTCACGATCAACATCTCCGGCTGCATGAACGCCTGCGGCCATCATCACGTCGGTAACATCGGCATCCTCGGGGTGGACAAGCGCGGCAAGGAATTTTTCCAGCTGACGCTGGGCGGCTCCTCCGACGAGAATGCGTCCCTGGGCGACCGGCTCGGTCCGGGCCTGCCTCAGGAAGACGTGCCGAACGCGATCGAAGCCATCGTCGAGCAGTATCTGAGCGTTCGCCAGCAGGACGAGCGCTTCTTGGACACCTACCGGCGGGTCGGGATAGCGCCTTTCAAGGCTGCCGTGTACGGCTCCGCTGACAGCAAGGAAGTCGCGTAGTGGCACTGATCAAAGCCGGGCAGCTGGTTGACGATGCCTTCGTCTATGTGACCGATGACGGTGCGCTTCCGGCGGCCGGTGCCGTGATCGTCAGCCTGGAACGCTGGCAGTCCTCCCGTGACGCCCTGCTCCGACGCGACGAGCCGGTGGGTGTTCGGCTCAGGAGCGACGAGCCTCCGGAGCTCATCGGCGCTGGTATAGAGAAGCTCGCGGTCATCGCGTTGGAGTTTCCGGCCTTCAGAGACGGGCGAGCCTACTCCTACGCGCGGCTCCTCCGCGAGAAGTACGCCTATCTGGGGGAACTGCGGGCGGTTGGGGACGTGCTCCTTGAGCAGCTCCACTTCATGGTCCGCACCGGGTTTGATGCCTTCGAGATCGACAGCGAGGATCCGATCGGTGATTACCAGGTCGCTGCCGAGGATTTTTCCGTCTGGTATCAACCGACAGCGGATGGCCGCAGCACGGCGACCGAGCTTCGCCGGCAGCGGCGCTAGCCGCCCCTTTCTTTCCACAACTCGATGCCGGGGGCTAAAAGCGCTATCGAAAAGTGTCGGGTTGCCGGGCCTTCCTCGCGCCTTGCCCGCAGAATAGACACTAAGACATTGATTTTATTGATAAAGAGAATATTGCCGTTTTTTTAACCAATCTAATCTCGCCCCACACCACGACAGGCTCAACGCGGAAGATTCATCCTGTTATCCACAGAGTTATCCACAGAATCTGTGGATCATTTCGATCTTGAATCGGGGGCGCCGGTCTCCCAAACTGTAGCTCGCGCACGCACCGAGCCTTCGTCATGCTTAAAGCCATAACCCGACGGCACATCCTGCGAGGCGGGACCTACCTGAGCCTGGGCCCGTCGCTGCTCAAGGCGGCCTGCGTCGATACACCGCTCAGCCCCTTCGATGATGACTCGACCGCAGAGGAAGTCACCGAGAGTCTCGATCTCACCGGTAAGACGGCACTGGTAACCGGCGTCAACTCGGGGATCGGCTACGAAACGATGCGGGTGTTGGCTCTGCGTGGCGCCCATGTCCTGGGTACGGCGCGTACGGCGGAGAAGGGGCAGGTGGCCTGCGACAGCGTGGTCGGGCACGCGACGCCGCTCGTTCTGGAGTTGTCTGATTTCGACTCGGTCGTCGCGTGCGCGAATGCGGTACGGGCACAGGTCGGTTCCATCGACATCCTGGTCTGTAACGCTGGCGTCCTGCTGAACCAACGGCGCCAGGTGAGGGGCCTGGAGATGCACTTCGTCGTCAATCACCTGGGCCATTTCCTTCTCGTGAACCGCCTGCTCGAGGGAGTACTCGAGGCGCAAGAGGGCAGGGTCGTCGTCGTAGGCAGCCGAGCGCATCACTCGGCACCCGAAGACGGCATCCAGTTCGACAATCTGGCGGGCGAGGGCAAGTTCGATCGCCAGGAATCTTACGGGCACTCCAAGCTCGCCAACGGCCTATTCGCGCGCGAGCTTGCGCGCCGTCTGGCAGGCACGAACGCCACCGCGAACTCGTTACATCCCGGTGTCGTGGTGACGAATATCGCGCGAAATCTACCCGGCTGGCAGGACGCGATCTTTCGCTTCGCCGGGGCATTGTTTATGAAGTCTGTTGAGGAGGGTGCCGCGACGACCTGCTATGTCGCCACTAGCCCGAAGCTTTCCGGCGTCAGCGGCTGCTACTTCTCGGACTGCAACCCGGTGACTCCAAGCGCGAATATGCTCGATGACGACATGGCCGAGAGGCTGTGGTTGGTCTCCGAGCAATTGACCGCCGGCTATCTCGATTGACGTCTGAGTCTCAGGCGCTGCCTATCTGGAAGATCATCAGCGCGCCGAGATAGCCTAGCGTTGTCATATAACTCCACGCGAACAGCGGCCAGCCCCAGCCATTGGTTTCGCGCTTGATGACGGCGAGTGTCGCCGCGCATTGCAGGCACCAGGCGTAGAACACCAGCAGGCCCAGCACCATGGGCAGCGTGAAGACCGGCTGGCCATCGGGCCAGGTTGCTGCGGTTAAGCGATCGGCCAGGCTGGCCTCATCGGCCGCAGCTCCCACGGCGTAGATCGTCCCCAGCACCGCGACGACAACTTCGCGCGCCGGGAAGCCGGCGATGACGGCGGCCGAGATACGCCAGTCCCAGCCCAGAGGGACGAACAGCGGTTCCACGAATTGACCGGCTCGACCGAGCCAACTCTGCGACAGATGAGCCGCAGCCGCCTCATTATCGATCTGTGCGGCCGCTTGCTCCAGAGCGCTACCGGTCAGTGCTACGACTGCCTGCGTCTGAGCGCTGACGCGTTCCGTCTCGATCAGGTCTGACCGTGGGAAGTAGGCCAGTGCCCAGACCAATACCGCAACTGTGAAGATGACCGTGCCCGCGCGGCGGAGGAAGATACGCGCCCGGTCCAGAAGTTTCATCAGTACTGTCCGCAAATTCGGCAGGTGGAAGTCCGGTAACGCGAGAATAAAGGTCGGGGTCGGGCCGCGCAGGACCGATCGCTTCAACAGCAGTGCTGTCCCTACTCCGCCGACGATTCCCAGCATGTACAGACCGAACAACACCAGGCCTTGCAGATTCACGACGCCGAAATTACGGCTGGGGATGAACGCTGCGATCAGCAACGCGTAGACTGGTAGCCTGGCGGAGCAGGTCATGAAAGGTGCGGCTATGATCGTCGCGATGCGATCGCGCCGATTGGGGATCACCCGTGTCGCCATGATGCCGGGAACCGCGCAGGCGAATCCCGAGAGCAATGGAATGACCGACTGACCGGACAACCCCACCGCGCGCATGGCTCGATCGACCAGAAATGCCGCTCGCGCCAAGTAGCCGGTATCCTCCATGACGATAATAAATAGGAACAGGATGATGATCTGTGGCAGAAAGATGATGACGCTGCCGACGCCGGCGATGACGCCGTCCACGAGCAGGCTCGTGAACATTCCAGGCGGGAGTACTGTTTCCAGCCGGGCGCCGAACGCGCTGGCGCCCGCATTGATCAGATCCATCATCGGCGTCGCCCAGGCGAATACGGCCTGGAATACCGTGGCCATCACGAACAGAAAGAGTGCCGTCGCCGGGAAGGGCTTATTGAGCCAGGCACCGAGCTCGCTGCCCCATCGGGCGGCCGCGCCGGCTCGCGTCTGGACGGCTTGCAGCGTCTCTCTGACCCACTGGTAGCGCTTCCGGGCTTCTACCGCCAGTGGCGGATCGTTTCCACACAGCGCTCGCCGCCGCGCATCAATTTCTGGCCCCGCTGCCGCCCCGAGCGAGTTCTGGAGTGCTTGGATGGCCTGACTATCGGAATCGATCAGTGCGCGTTCGATCTCGACGAGGCTGAGCGTGGTCTCGCCGAGTTCATCGCGTAACGTCTCGGCGGCGATACGGAGCTCCGGCCAGAAGGAGCGTGCCGGTGGCGGGCTACTGGTCACAGCTTGTTCGACCAGTTCTCTAAGCCGGTCCATCCCGCTGCCGGTCGTCGCAACGATCGTACAGGTAGGGATGTTACCGAGCCGTTGCGACAGCAATTCCGTATCGACCCGGATGTTTTTACGGATCGCCGCATCCGTCATCGTCAATGCGACGACCATGGGTCGCCCGAGTTCCGCAAGCTGTTGCAGCAGATACAGGCCTTGGTAGAGCCGCGTTGCGTCGACGGCGGCGAGGATGACGTCGGGTGGAGGTGTGCCGGCTACCCGGCCCAGAAGGACGTCGACGGCAATGCGCTCGTCGTCCGAAATCGAACTCAACGCGTAGGTCCCGGGAAGGTCGATAAGATCCATCACCGTGCCGTTCAGCGTGACCTTGCCGATGCGTTTCTCTACCGTGACACCGGGGAAGTTGGCCGTCTTCTGCCGCAGACCCGTGAGCCGATTGAATACCGTGCTCTTACCGGAATTCGGGTTGCCGACCAACACGATCGTCTTCTTTCGCGCCATCGTCAGGCGCTCCAGCGGTACGCGGATCGTGCTGGGGCTAGCCACTGATGAACTCGCGCTCGACGTCAAAGTGCCGGGCGTCGGCCTTGCGCAGTGACACCGCACTGCCATGGAGCAGGAACTCCAGCGGGTCACCGCCCAGGGACGCGCCGACGAACTGAAGCTCCGCGCCCTCGACGAAGCCCATGATCATCAGCCGCTGTACGGCGGTTTCGGCCGTACGGATGGCTTCGATACGGACGCGGTCGCCCGTCTTCAGATCGGCAAGGGTCATCGTAGAGCCTGGTTTCGCAGTTCCTAGACGCGAATGATAATCATTCTTATTCTAGGGGCTCGAATTGCGGCCCACAAGGGCACGGTCCCAATTCGGCCGGATGGGGCCGCGACG
>JAZFPW010000090.1:0-4587 GCA_036444815.1 Gammaproteobacteria bacterium | reverse complement strand
ACGACGCCGGTCGCGTCGATTGGTCGGAGAAGGTACTCTCGCGAGCGAAGGAAACCGGGCTCGAACTCGACGCGGACGGGAATCTAACCCCGACCGCGCTTCGCTAGTCTTCGAGATTCGGCGGTTGCTCTTCAATCGGTACTATCGTGTCGACCTCTACAACCGGTACCTCGACTACCACGTCTTCGGTACTCTCATAGTCTAGCTCCGGAGCGTCCGGAGCGACTGCCGGGCTGACCGGCGCGTCCGGCAACTGTCGGCCACGGTCAGGAGCAGGAAAGTAATTCGTAATGGCGAAATATCGAGTGGGATCCTCCAACAGGAAACGACCGACGAGATTGTTCATCATCAATAGCAACGCGATCGTTATCGAAGCAGCACCGGTAACCGCGATCGCGTACCTGATGATGACTGGGACGCTCAAACGCGTTGTCTTCATCCTCATTACCTTTATCTGTTACGCACTTCGCGGAGCCGCATGGGCGAGGCCAGTGTAGCAGCCGACGATACGTCCCGATAGTTGGAGCGCGCGGCAGACTGCTACACTGTCGATTACGGTAAAAACTGAGACGCCAGTCCACGCGCCGCCTCTTCCGTATAACGGGTGGCTCGAACGAGTTGACAAGGATCGATTGGAGGACGCCGTGAGTTCACTCGATGCGTTAGACCTGCTAGACGTCCAGTCGCTTCTGAGTGACGAAGAGCGACTGGTGCAGGACACCGTCCGACGTTTCGTCGACGACAAGGTATTGCCGATCATCCGAGAATGTTTCGAGGAACATCGTTTTCCTGAGGAATTGATTCCGGAGATCGCGAGCTTAGGGTTACTGGGCGATACCCTGGAAGGATATGAGTGCGCGAACCTCAGTAGCGTCTGTTCCGGACTTGCCTACCAGGAGTTGGAGCGAGGCGACAGCGCGTTGCGAAGTTTCGTCTCGGTGCAGAACTCGCTTTCGATGTATCCCATTTACACCTTCGGGTCCGAGGCGCAGAAGGAACGTTGGCTCCCTCCGATGGCTCGAGGAGAGGCCATCGGCTGCTTCGGCCTGACCGAGTCTCACGGGGGCTCGGATCCCGGCAACATGAAGACGCATGCGAAGAAAGACGGGGACGACTGGGTGCTGAACGGATCAAAGATCTGGATCACGAACGGAAGTATCGCAGATGTCTCGATCATCTGGGCGATGGCGGGCGACGGCATCCGAGGCTTCCTCGTCGAGCGGGAAATGCCGGGATTCAGTGCGACGGAGATAGAGAAAAAATTCTCACTGCGCGCGTCGAGTACTGCGGTTCTGTACTTCGACAACGTCCGAGTCCCGAGTAACAACGTCCTGCCGGATGCGCTGGGCCTGGGCGCGCCACTCCGGTGTCTGAATCAGGCCCGGGTTGGGATCGTGTGGGGGACGATAGGCTCCGCTCAAGCCTGCTTGCAGGAGTTACTCGATTTCACCGCGACGAGGGAATTGTTCGGCCGTCCGCTGAATCATACGCAGGCCATTCAGCTTCGACTGGCCGACATGGCGCGCCGGGTCGCGACCGCGCAACTGCTGGCCCTTCATCTCAGTCGCCGCCAAGACCAGGACAAGCTGTTCCCGACGCAGGTATCACTTGCCAAGTGGAATAACGTCCGCATGGCGTTGGACATCGCCCGAGACTGCCGTGACATGCTCGGCGGCGGCGGCATCAGCGCCGAGTACTGCTCGATACGCCACATGCTCAATATGGAGAGCATCGTTACCTACGAGGGAACCGAGACGGTCCACCAATTAGTCGTCGGCAAGGAACTCACGGGAATCAGCGCATTTTAGGTTCGATCAGACCTGCCCCCGCGTGCGCTGGCGCCCGCGAATCCGCGTACCGTTCTGCGGTATGCGTCACAGCAGACTCAACCACAAGCAGAAATAATCGACCTGAGTCTTGGACTCATCAGCAAGGATGAACGGATGACCAGGATAATGCGGATGCGCGTTCCTGTTGGCGAGCGAAAGGTATGGATCAGCTTGCTGCCTGGAGGAAAGCCAGATACGCATCGAGCGATTACTCAAGATGGTGAAGAGTTCGAGTTCACCGACAACAAAGAAGAATCGCTCGAAGACCAGATAGGCAAAATAATTGCCAACAGAGGCACGGCCGACTCCGACTAGTCGGCCCCTAGCTACCGCCCCGCAGCCTAGTAAATATAAACGGCGCCGGCGTCCCTAGCTTGCTCATTAGTCCGATCGCCATTGATCCCGCTCGCGGCGCTATCCTCGAATCGCGCACCAACGATCATCGTCGTTCCGGCTCCGTCCAGCACAACGACAGAACCAAACTCATCATAGACACCGGCATTCGGCGATTTGACGTACGAGTGATCCGACCATTCGCCTTCGCTACGCGTGAAGAGGTAGACCGCGCCGAATTCCGAACCACCGGCCTCGTCGTCGTCGCGGTTGCCATTGATCCCGGCAACCGGGCTGTCCTCGAGCGGGACGCCAACGGCCAAGAGATTGCCGTCGTCACTCAGCGCAACGCGCGTCCCGAATTGATCGTGCTGTCCGATGTGTGAGGGCTTGATATAACCCTGCTGTGCCCAGGCACCGTTCTGGCGCGTGAATACGTACGCGGCGCCGTATGAATAATCCGTACGCTGATCGTTACCGACCCGAGAGCCGAAATCCGCGTTAGCGCCGGTCGAGGTATTGTTCTCGTCCGGTGCGCCGACGGCCAGGGTGTTGCCGTCGGCGCTGATGGCGAGTGCCGCACCGAAGGCATCCGCCCTCTCCGTATTCAGTCCCTTTATATACGCTTGTTGCGACCAGTCCTCCCCTAATCGCGCGAAGACGTAGGTCGCGCCCGAACCACGTCCCGAGTTGTCGGCTTGGTCGCCATTGACGCCGGGCTGGCCACCGTCCTCATCGAGCGCGCCAACGACCAGCGTGTTGCCATCGTCGCTTATCGCAATGGAGCTGCCAAAGAGGTCATTTTCTTCGGGATACTCAGTCTTGATATATGCCTGCTGCGACCAGTCATCTCCAATGCGGCTGAATACGTACGCCGCGCCCGCCCCTCCCGCGTCGTTGTTCGATTCGTCAGCGTTGACGCCGGCAGCCGCGCTATCCTCTCCCTGCGCCGCGACAGCCAAGGTGTTGCCGTCGAAGCTCAGCGCCACCTGATAGCCGAACACGTCGCCGGCATCGGTATTCGAGGCCTTGACGTAGGCTTGCTGGCTCCAGACCCCATCGCTCCGTTCGAAGACGTAGACAGCCCCAGCCCCGAGGACAGAGTTGTCCGCCTGGTCGCCGTCGGTTCCGGTTGCGTTACTCGCCTCGAGATTGGCGCCGACCGCTAACGTGTCGCCGTCGCCACTCAGCGCCACCGAATATCCGAATTGATCGCTCGACTCCGCGTTGGAAGCCTTCACGTAGGCCTGTTGCACCCAGCCGGAGTCACCGCGGACGAAGACGTAGACCGCACCGGCATCCAGCGCAGAGTCATCGTCCTCGTCGCCGTTAACGCCGGCGGCCCGGCTGTCCTCGAAGATTGAGCTAACGGCCAGCGTGTTGCCATCCTGACTGATCGAGGCGGACAGCCCGTAGATCATGCTGCCGCCACCGAACTGGTCATCCACGCCTGCGTTGGACGCCTTCAGGTAGCCAACGGAGTCGAGCATGCCGCCGATGGCGCTGACTTCCGGCGAACGCGAGCAGCCATTACTGTTACAAGCTTCCAACGTATACCGTGCCGTCGTCCATGGGTACAGGTGCACGGCGACGGCGACGGTCGTGCTCGTCGTCGAAGCAGACAGATCGCTGCCGACCTGCACGAAGCCGGTTGAGCCATCGAGATCCGCGAAAAGTCGATAGTGGTCCGCGTCGGCGACGGCGATCCAATCGAACTGTAACTGTTTGAGGCCGGAGCCCATCGTCAGCGCGGGCACCGACGGCGGCGGCGAGCACGCCGTCAGGCCGACCGCCAGCGCTCCCGCGACCACGCAACGTAAACTACGACCGCTATTCTTCATGACGATGGTGTGGATCCGCGGTCGGAGCGCTAACGGTCGCGGTACAGCTCTTTGCCAGTATCGGTGTCGACGAGGATACTGCCTTCCGACAACGTCATGGCCGGCGAGCCGTTCTTCAGCGCGCGGCCGGTCATCGTGATGCGATCACCAGGCTTGAACGTGTCGGCATCCCAGCCATAACGGGTACCCAAATTAGTCGGATTACCGAGCTCACCGCGCCACCGCACGACCGTGCCATCCTGATCTTCGACATCCAGAATCAGCACAGAGTGCGGATTGATCAAACGCCATTGAGCAACGACGCCGACGACCGTAGTCACCGTCTCGTTATAACGGCCCGCATCTCCGTGATGCGCCCAGGATGGCCCAGCGGTCAAAAGAACAGCCGCCAGAGCCGGCAGTGGAATGCCGAATAATTTGTACCGCATTGGCCGGTCTTCCTCCGATATGTAGTGTGTTTCGCCCAGGTTACCAGATAAGGCGAAACCGATTCGCTACAGTATATTTTCCTCGAGCCAGCTATGAATATACTCGGCGATCTCCTTGCTGTTCTCCTCGAGCATCATCATGTGGCCGTTACCCGA
>JAZFPW010000089.1:0-3317 GCA_036444815.1 Gammaproteobacteria bacterium | reverse complement strand
CAGGCCTGAGAATCTAAAACAATCGTTCGGTGTCGCGGTAGAATGGCTTGCCCCGATGGGCTTACTGCGCTTTAGTTACTCTTTGCCGCTAAATCCGAGTGAGGCAACAGACCGATTCTTCGAGGATGAGACAGAAGAATTTCAGTTTACAGTCGGCAGTGCGTTTTAGGGGGCTGAGGTATCACATCGCTATGAGAATAATCAATAAAGTGCTGGCCACGGCTCGGGCCGGAGTCTTAGTTGGTGCGTTGCTGGTCGCGGCTAGTGCAGGCGCCCAGGTAGAGGGGCTCAAAATTGGCGTAGTCAGCGTTAACAGGCTGCTCGAACAGGCCCCGCAGTTTCGAGCCGCGATGCAGGCTCTTCAGGAGGAGTTCGCTCCGCGGCAGCGTGAGCTGGTCGCGATGCAGAGGGCACTGCAAGAAAAATCGGAGACCTATCAGCGAGATGGCGCCGTCATGGGTGAGGCAGAGCGCCTGAATCTGGAGCGAGAGATTAGAGAGAGTGAACGGGATTTCGCTCGGGAACAGGGGAACCTGAACGAAGACGCGAGCATTCGGCAGAATGAGGAACTCAGTAAACTACAGCGGTCCTTGCTCCAAGAGGTTCAGAACTTCGCGAGAGCAGCGGGTTACGATCTCGTTGTCGCCGACGTGCTTTATTCCAGTAGCGCAATCGATATTACTGACGCTGTCCTCCAGACCCTGGAAGAGAGCTACAACCGTGATAATGAGGGCTCGTGAGACAATCTGTCTCGCCCGCCGTAACGACCTAACAAGTCTCCAAGTTTCAAGGCATGCCCGCGAATCTGGCTGAGCTCGCGGATCGTTTCGACTGCGAGCTACGCGGGGATGCCGATCGGATCGTGAAGACGGTGGGGACCCTCTCCGGCGCAGGCGAGAGCGCCATCACGTTTCTTGCCAACCCGCTCTATCGTGGGCAACTAACCGGCACGAATGCGGCAGCGGTCGTTCTAGAGGAGAGATACGCGGCTGATTGCCCGGCTGCCGCTCTACTGACGCCGAACCCGTACGCGACCTACGCTCGTATTGCGCGTTTCCTGCACCCGCCGGCTGCGCCGGAGCCCGGCATCCATCCGTCGGCGATCGTTGCGGGTGACGCTGTCGTGCCGGAGTCAGCGCAGGTGTGCGCTCAGGCCGTGATCGGGTCCGCGTCCGAGCTCGGCGAATCCGTTGTCGTTGGCCCCGGCTGCGTGGTCGGCGCCGCAGTCCGTATCGGGGCGGACACTAAGATGCTCGCGCGCGTCACCGTGCTGGATCGAGTCGTGATCGGCGAGCGCGGTGTGCTGCATCCGGGGGTCGTTGTCGGCAGCGATGGGTTCGGTTTCGCTCAGGATAACGGCTCTTGGCTGAAGGTCCCGCAGCTCGGCACCGTGGTCATTGGAAACGACGTGGAGATCGGCGCCAATACGACGATCGACCGCGGGACCATCGAGGACACTATCGTCGAAGACGGCGTCATCCTCGATAATCTGATTCAGATCGGTCACAACGTTCGTCTTGGCGCACACACCGCGATGGCAGCTTGCTGTGGTATCGCAGGTAGCACGAAGATCGGCGAACGCTGCATGATCGATGGTGCGGTGGTCATCGTAGGTCATCTCAGCTTGTGCAACGACGTGATGGTGACGTTTCATAGCACGGTCACCCGATCGATAACGTCGCCCGGAACCTACTCGGGCAGCCTGCCGGCGGATGAGGCTTCGCGCTGGCGCCGGAACGCGGCTCGATTCCGCAATCTGGATAAACTGGCACAACGTCAGAGCACGCTCGAGCGGCGACTGGCGGCGTTACTGAAAGCGACGAAAGGGAAGCCTGATGACTGATGCCTATTGTCTGACCGTGGAAGACATCAAGGAGCGACTGCCTCATCGCTACCCTTTCCTGTTTATCGACGGAATAAAGAGTTGCGACCCTGGGAAATCCATTGTCGCGGTGAGGAATGTCAGCGCGGACGAGCCACAGTTTGTCGGGCACTTTCCCGGGCACCCGATCATGCCAGGCGTTCTCATCATCGAGGCCATGGCCCAGGCGGGGGGGGTGCTGATCTGGGAGACTATCGCGCCTGAGGAGAGAAATTTTATTCTCTACCTGGTTGGCATCGAGAAGTCGCGGTTTAGGCGCCCGGCGCATCCGGGCGATCAAATCCTGTTGACGGTCGACCTCATCGCGAGCCGGAGGAATCTCTGGCGGTTCAATGCGAAGGCCGAGATTAACGGTAACCTCGCCGTCTCCGCAGAAATTCTCCAGGCGCGGGGTCTGACTCTGTGATTCATGAGCGAGCGGTTGTTTCGCGCGACGCCCGCGTCCACGGGGACGCAACGATAGGCCCTTACGCCGTTATCGGCTCCGATGTCGAGATCGGGGCGGGGACATGTATCGAAGCACACGTCGTCCTAAAAGGGCCCACAGTCATCGGTGCAGACAATCACGTCTTCCAATTCACGTCGATCGGTGATGATCCGCAGGACAAGAAGTATGGGGGTGAGTCGACGTCGCTGACCATCGGGGATCGGAATACCATACGCGAATGCTGCACGATCAACCGCGGAACATCGCAGGATCGCGGGGTCACGACCATCGGCAACGACAACTGGATTATGGCTTACGCTCATATCGCGCACGACTGTGCGGTGGGAGATAACACGATCTTCGCCAACAATGCCTCGATCGCGGGACACGTCAGAGTAGGGGACTGGGCGATTTTGGGTGGGTTCACGGCTTCGCACCAGTTCTGCCACATCGGCGCACATGCGTTGACCAGCATGTTTACGTATATCACCAGGGACATACCCGCCTATGTCGTGGTGTCCGGGAGACCCGCGGAGCCGCGCGGCGTCAACGCCGAAGGCCTCAGACGCCGTGGCTACTCGGCCGATCAAATTCGCAATATTCGAGAAGCCTACCGCGTGCTCTATCGGCAGGGGTTGAAGCTTGAGGAAGCGATGCAGGCATTGGCTGATCGCGCCGAGACCCAGGAAGAGTTAGCGTTGTTTCTCGCGTCGCTTAAAGGCAGCTCTCGCGGACTCGTCCGCTAGCAGGCTTTGAAATACACTCAGACGGCACAATACTGCGTTAAGAATCGACTCAAAATGCTCGAGTACTGACGTGTACACTGCGCTTTTTCGTCGCTTCTTGCCTTGTCTTGCGCCCCGAAGGAAGTGCCCTTGGGGTGCACTCGCCTGAGTGTTTTTCAACAGCCTGCTAGAGCCTATGGCGAGGAGTTTTCGTGAAGACTGGTGCTACTGCCATTGATACGCCGCGGGCCGGTTCGCTCCGGGTAGCGGTAGCAGCCGGTGA
>JAZFPW010000088.1:0-3695 GCA_036444815.1 Gammaproteobacteria bacterium | reverse complement strand
GCGACTGCGAGGAAGTTAGATCTACCGGAGAGTTGGGTCGAGAGCTACGAGTCGCACAACCCACGGCGACGTCAAGTGTTGACGGTGGCTAGCACGGTCGCCGGATCGCCGGCGGCGGAGTTCTTTCGCACCGGCGATATTTTGTTGGGTCTAGACGGAGAACCGCTGAATACGTTCAGAGAGGTCGAGCTCGCGACTCAGCGTCGTGAAGTCGAGGTAACCGTGTTCAGAGACGGCGGCGAAGTGACTGAGGTCGTCGATACCACCGAGCTGAGCGGGGAAGGTCTCCTACGCGTTGTCTTGTGGGCCGGGGCGCTCCTGCAGGCGCCGCACCGTGCCATATCGGCGCAGCGCGGCATCGATTCTCAGGGCGTCTACGTGGCCTATTTCGCTTTCGGCTCTCCTGCGAGTCGCTCACGACTCTTCGCGGGGCGCCGCATCATTGGCGTCGATGGGCAGCCGACGCTCGACGTGGACAGTTTCCTGGCAGCGGTCAATGGCCTGGAGGACCGTGCCTCGGTCAGGCTCAATACCGTCACGTGGAACAGCGTGCCGCAGGTCATCACACTGAAGCTGGATAATAATTATTGGCCGAGCTACGAGCTGCGGCGCGACGATGGCGAGTGGCGGCGTTACCCGCTGTAGTAGCGAGATGCTTCAGAACAAATAACAAAGCGGAGCGACCGATTCTCGTGACGGAGGTCCTTGGCCGTTGGACCGGCTTCGGACAAAGTGTCCTGGATGAAACCCCCGATGAACCGCTCAAGTTTAACGGCACGCCTGGCGTGTCTACTCCTGTGGGTTGGCCTCGCCAGCCCCGCACATGCCCAGCGCCTGTACAGATATCAGGACGCGGACGGCGCGTGGGTTTATTCCGACCGGCAGCCGGACGCCGGCCAGGAGTATAAGGAAGAAGCGCTACGGCCTTCCTCGGAGGCACCCGAAGTCCGGGTGTCTCAGCGGGTAACTGCCGACGGGTTGAGCATGATCGCAGACAACACCTATTTCAGCCCAGTCCAGATCGCCTACCAGCTGGCTTCGATGGAAAACGTCGCACCGGACACACCGGAGCAGGGCGCCATGTTGTTGCCGGCGCGAAGTGAAACCGAGCTCCTGAGCATTACGCGTGGCGACGGTACGATGCCGATGAGTTTCGACTACCAGTTCCAGTACATTCCCGGCGATCCTGCGGCGCGCCACGAGCCTCAGGAGTTATATCGGCTCCCGTATGCACCGGCCGAGAGTTTTCGAGTCTCGCAGGCGTACCCGGATCAGTCGACGCACACCGACCCGGCCAGCCATCATGCGATCGATTTCGAGATGCCCGTCGGTACCGGCATCTACGCGGTGCGGGGTGGAGTCGTGATCGAGGTTGCCAGTGATTTTTTTCAGTCTGGGACAGACCGCGCCGTGGATGGGCCGCGCGCGAACGTCGTACGCGTGCACCACGACGATGGCACGATGAGTCTCTATGCCCATCTGAACTGGAACTCGATTCGAGTGGTGCCCGGCCAGCGAATCGAGCGTGGCGAGCATCTCGCGGCGTCGGGTAACACAGGATTCAGCACGGGCCCGCATCTACATTTCGTGGTCCACCGCAATAGCGACGGTTCCATCGTTTCGGTCCCGGTTCAGTTCGCGGGGATCGACGGCAAGGCCGTGACGGCTCGCGCCGGAGATAAGCTAACGGCCTACTGATCCTCGGCTGGGGCCGCACCCGGATAGCACCTGCTCGACTCAATCTCGCCTCGCCGTCCGTGGCTCGGCTCGAATCGTGGGCTCGTTGCTTTCGGCCGTCCCTGGCACGCTCCTCGCCCACGACGCTCGCAAGACTATCCGGGTGCGGCCCCCACGGTAGCGGTGTCCAGCGTCGTGGCAAGCTCCTCGAGGCTCGTGACCGGCGCGCGGCATACCATACCCTCGCAGACATAGGCGACCGCGTCGCCGTTAGGAGCGCGCTCCTTGAGGAGACCGGGCAGGTTCTCTTCATCGTTCGGGATGACGAAGCTCATTCTGCCGGGGTTGTAGCCAGCGCTGACAGACCGCTGCCAGTCCGCCAGCGCATCCGGGTCCCCACGAATGACGATGATTTTCTCCGGCGCCAGGTATACCCGCAGGGCCTGCAGCAGCGTGCCATGCGCTTGCGGATACTCTTGCAGCGCAGGCCAGGCGGCACGCAGGGTTCGTTCTGCCGCGTCTATATAACGCGTCTCCCCTAACAGATGTCCGAGACCCAGCAGCACCCGGGCCGCTACACCGTTACCCGAAGGTGTAGCCTCGTCCGAGAACGGTTTGGGTCGATGGATCAGCGTCTCGTGATCGTCGGCGGTGAAGAAAAATCCCCCTTGCGGATCTTCGAATCGCGCGAGCAGCACATCGACGAGCTCGCAAGCGAACACCAGGTCATCGGACCGCCATCGGTATCGCAGGAGCTCCAGCAGGCCGTCCGCAAGGAAGGCATAGTCATCGAGGTAGGCTGGGAACTGCGCCGGACGGTCCTTGAAACTCGCGAGCAGCCGGCCGTCACGCCATAGCTGAGAGTGGACGAAGTCCGCCGCTCGGCTGGCGGAGTCAGCCAGGTCGGTCCTGCCCAGTATTCGAGCCGTCGTCGCCATCGCTTTGATCATCAAGCCGTTCCAGGACACGAGAATCTTCTCGTCTCGAGCGGGCCAGACCCGGGTGTTGCGACTCGCTAGCAGTTTCTCGCGCGCCGACTCGAGCGCCTCCTTCGCACGGCTCGGCGATATCCCGGCGTCCAGGTCGTCGATCGGGACGGCCGCATGAAGATGCCATGCCTCGTCCTCGAAGTTGGGATCGAGGTTCAGCCCGTAATGTTCGCGCGCGACCGTGTTCTCCTCAGCCGTCAGCAGCTCGTCGAGTTGAGCGGGCGTCCACAGATAAAAACGACCCTCTTGCCCCTCGGAATCCGCGTCCAGCGTGGCGTAAAAACCGCCGTCCGGGTCTTGCATGTCCCGGATGACCCAGTCGGCCGTATCACCCGCGATGCGGGCGAACGAGGAGTCGCCGGTGGCCGCATAACCGTCGCCATAGGCCCCCAGCAGCGCCGCGTTGTCATAGAGCATCTTTTCGAAGTGCGGGATCGCCCAGCGCTGATCGACGGAGTACCGATAGAAGCCTCCACCCAGTTGGTCGTAGAGCCCGCCCGTCGCCATGCGCGACAGCGTCAGAGTCGCCATGTAAAGCGCCTGCAGATCCGGTTCCTTAGCTGCGGCCGTCTCGCGCCAGGTCGAGAGTAAGGCCTCTATGTTGGTCGCGTGCGGGAACTTGGGTGCCGCGCCGAAGCCGCCGAATTCTGGGTCGAAGGACGTTTCGAGTTGCGTCCGTGCCAGTCGTAGCGGCTCCGCCGTGAGTTCGGCCGAACCGCTGGCTCTTGAGGACGGGTCGAGGTTCGCGAGGGCAGTCTGCAGGATTCTCCCCTGACTCTCGATCTGACCTTCGTGAGTGCGGGAATACGACTCGACTTTCGTCAGGATTAGCTTGAATTGGTCCCTCGGGAAGTAGGTGCCGGTGAAGATCGGCAAATGGCCATCGGCCGTCAGGAAGACCGTCAGCGGCCAGCCGCCCGGGCTGCGGGAAATCAAGTGGTGGGCGCTCTGGTAGATCTTGTCCAGGTCCGGGCGTTCCTCGCGGTCGACCTTGATGTTGACGAACAGCCTGTTCATCAGCTTCGCGGT
>JAZFPW010000087.1:0-7507 GCA_036444815.1 Gammaproteobacteria bacterium | reverse complement strand
GAGCTAACCGTGTTCGTGACGGGCGGGGATGGCGACGGTTACGGCATCGGCGGCAACCACTTTACCCACACGGCGCGCCGCAACGTCGATTTGACCTACATCGTCATGGACAACGAGATCTATGGCCTCACCACCGGCCAGGTGTCGCCCACCAGCGCTCTGGACATGAAGACCAAGAGCACCCCATTCGGGAGTGTGGAGTTTCCGTTCAATCCGGTGACCTCGGCCATCATGAACGGCGCTACCTTCGTCGCCCGCGGCTTCAGCTCCGACACCAAACAGTTGTCCATGCTGATGCAGCAAGCCATCGAGCATAAGGGCTTCTCGCTCCTCACCGTATTTAGCCCCTGCATTACCTTCAACCACGACAATACAGTCGAATTCTTCAAGCCGCGCGTCAAGAAGCTCGAGGACGAGGACCACGACACGAGCGACTGGAAAGCCGCGTGTGAGAAGGCCTTGCTCTGGGGCGACACGATCTACACCGGCCTGTTCCTGCAGGTGAAAGACCGCCTGTCGTTGGATGCGGCCGAGCCCGTACTCGCCGAGGGAGGCGCCATCAGCCGCCGCCCGCTGGGCCTGAGCAAGGAACAGGCGGAGAAGATTCTCAGCCGGATGATGTAGCCCGCCGGGCCACTATATCGTCAGATCTTCGCCACCAGACCGAAGGCGATGAGTTTCTTCAGTGAGTCCAGTGCCATCGTTGAGTCGATGTCGCCGAACGCCTCCAGGCTAAACGGCACGCCCGATAACGCGACTTCCAGTCCTGGCACGGCTCCGCGCTCGAACTTGATTTCACCCTCCGGACCGATCAGGAGCGCCGTATCGTCGTTGTAGCGAAGGCGGGCGGGCGCGTGTCGACGTCTCTGGAATCGATCCTGCGGATCGATGGCCTCCGTCGCCGAGAGGACCCCACCGCGTGTCACGGCTGCACGCGACCGGATAAAGTTCTCGATGAATAGTTCGAAGGTCTCATCGAAGTTGGCTTCTTTGGCGAAGCTCCCGATCAGGTCGCGAAAATACGCCTCAGCGTCAGCTCGCTCATAACCGTCTCGCGCGAATCCGTACGGTAGACTGCGCCGGAACTTCGGCTCACGGAGTGCGACTTCCGACACCGCCTCGAGCATCAAGTCGGCCCAGGTCTTTACGATAACGCCAACGGTAATATGCAACGACGGTTCGCTACCGGTAGAGACCGCATCGTGCATCAGCCCACGTGGGAGATAGGCGCACTCGCCGGCCTTCAGGAGAAATTCATGAACTGGATCACCCGCTTCGTGAACGTCGGACCGAAAACGTTCACCGCGATACGGATTCTCGATTGGCGTCGAATAGAATTTCCAGTTTTTTTCTCCAGACACCTGCACGACAAAGACGTCATGATCGTCATAGTGCGTGCGGAACCCTTGCGAATCGGGCGGCGTCAGATACACGTTGGTCTGAATATGGGAGCATAGGCATTCTTCGATCGCCCGACAAAACTCGGCCAGCGTGGCATCGAATTGGTGGAGATGCGGCAGGATGATCGTCGCACCCTGCTGATAGTGGCGAACGACTGCGCCACGGTCGACTAGTCCGTCCTTGTGCGTGAAATCGCCGACCTGAAGACGTGGCTCGGCGCGAGCCATCTCGAGAGAGTCCGCCGTCAAATCGATGCCAGAAAGTATCTCGTCGATTCGATCGACCGAGAGCAGCCCCGCATAGCGATCGGGCTCGTCCCGTTGGGCGTGCAGCGGTTTCTGTTCGTAGTATTCGGCGAAGAACATCTCGGCCGAGGTCGGTGCAATCAGGGATGAAAGCGGATCGTCAATCCACAGGGGTTCGGGCATCGCTGTATCTTGATCCTGCGACTGAGGTCGTGAGTAAGGCGGCTACGTTACACGGCATCGACGCATATGCCTATGGCCTCGCTATGACGCGATACCTGAAGAGACTCCTGTCTCAGCGACCGCGGCCGTTGCCGGCTCGGTCGTTCGCGTCAGAGTCCGTATACCCACTTCCGCGGCCGTTGCCGGCTCGGTCGTTCGCGTCGGAGTCGGTGACTCCGCTGCTGTAACCGCCGCGCCCATATCCGCTGCGGTCATTGGCGTCCGAGTCCGTGAGCCCGCTGGTGCGACCACGGCCGTTCCCGGCTCGGTCGTTCGCATCTGAATCCGTCACGCCGCTGGCGCGGCTGTAACCGCCGCGCCCATATCCGGCGCGGTCGTTGGAGTCAGAGTCGGTGAGCCCGGTGCCCCGGCCGTTGCCGGCTCGGTCATTCGAATCGGAATCCGTGAGACCGCTGGTGCGGACACCGCGGCCGTTGCCGACGCTGTCGTTCGCGTCAGAGTCGGTGAGACCACTGGTACGGGCACCGCGGCCGTTGCCGGCTCGGTCGTTCGCGTCAGAGTCGGTGAGCCCGCTACTGTAACCGCCGCGGCCGTTTCCGGACCGGTCATTGGCATCAGAGTCGGTGAGCCCGCTGCTGTAACCGCCGCGGCCATTGCCGGACCGGTCGTTCGCGTCAGAGTCCGTAAGCCCACTACCGCGGCCATAGCCGACCCGGTCGTTCGCGTCGGAATCTGTGATCTGCGCAAGTGCAGTATTCCCACCGACCAACGAACCCATATACGTTGCGGCGGCGCCGGATACCAATTCCAGAAAGGATCTGCGGGAGAGTCGTTTCTTCTGAGACATGAGCAAACTCGCTGTGCGTACGCGGGCTAGGGACAATCGCGGGCACAGTACGGACTTCCGGGCGAATTTACGTAGATATTGCTCACATTTTCGAGATCGGCGCTCGCGATGAGAATCAATCTCAGGTTGCCGAGTTCGGGGAGCGCGATACCGGCCATGGCGAGTCAGGCATCCTGGTGCAATGCCGTTACAATGTTCAGCCCCACTTTGGAAGGCGATGAGGTCGTCGTGGAATCGACCGAATGCGACCGGCCCGACGCTTTGCTACGCATCAAAGTGACGGCGTTACTGATAGCGACTTGTGCTCCGCTCTCGACCGGCGCACAGGAAGTGCCCGCCGCGCTCGAGACGCTGGTCGTCTCCGGCACTCGCGTCCCGAATAGCGCGAATCCGCCGGGTTCGATCTCGGTTCTCGACGCGGCCATGATCCAGACGCGCAACGACAGTAACGTGATGGATCTCCTGTCCGACGTACCCGGTGTGCACGTTAATCTTCCTGGCAGTCGCGGCAACGTCGGTGAAGTCTTCCTACGCGGCGGCGAGCCAAATTTCACCGTCGTGCTGATCGATGGAGTTCAGGTCAATGACCCGACCAATACGCGGGGCGGATCATTCGATTTCTCGACACTGAACGTCGACGACATCGAAAGGATTGAAGTTCTGCGCGGCCCCTCCTCCTCCGTCTACGGTTCCGATGCGCTGAGCGGCGTAATCAACATCGTTACGTTCGGCGGCACCGACGTATTGACCAGCCTGGTCGATGCCGAGGTTGGCGGCGGAGATTATCAGCGCGGAGGCTTGCGCATCAGCGGCCCGGCGACGGGATCCAGCCGCTTCAGTATCGGCGCCAGCATCATCGAAGACGGGGACTCCAACTCGCCCGACCGGTTCCGGAGCGACTCCGTCACGGCCAAACTGGATCTTGCCCAGGAAAGCCGCACTCGCGTTTCGATCTACGCGCGCCACGCGACCGCGGAGTCGAGCGGCTTCCCCGACAGCAGCGGTGGACCGCGACTCGCCGTTCTCCGAGAGAAGGCCAGCCGAGAGTCCGAGGACAATGCGCTGAGCCTGGCGTTGACGTCGCGGCTGTCGCAGCGGACAAACCTCCACTTCGCCGCGACCACCTACGATCATCAGGAACAGGCCGTCTCGCCCGGCGTCTCGCCCGGCGGCGGATCCGGCATCCCGGCGAACCGAGCCGACAACGACTTCTCTCGGGCCGCACTCAACGTGTTTCTCCGATCCGAGCTGACGGAGAGTATCGACGCGGCGTTCGGTCTTGGTTATCAACGGGAACGCGG
Source organism: Gammaproteobacteria bacterium (assembly GCA_036444815.1). Taxonomy (GTDB): domain Bacteria; phylum Pseudomonadota; class Gammaproteobacteria; order Steroidobacterales; family Rariloculaceae; genus SMWC01. The sequence goes on along the minus strand of JAZFPW010000087.1, from coordinate 3,530 downwards.
CGAAGGCGCCGGGCAGATCACGTTGGCACCGCAATTCGTCGTGCCCACTGATTACGCGCTGTCCCGCGACGACCTCAGCGCATACGGAGAGGTGGCATTCAGCACTTCCGGTGGCCTCGGGCTCGTCGCCGCGGTCAGAACGGACGAGATGGATACGGCCGGGCGAGAAACGACGGGTAGGCTCGCGTTAGCGTACGCCTTTCCGAATAATCGCTTACGCGCTCGACTCGGCTGGGGAAACGCGTTCAAAGCACCGAGCCTGTTCGCCTTGGCAGACCCGCTGGTAGGCAATCCGGGCTTGCGTCCGGAGTTTGTAGAGAGTTGGGAGATGGGTCTCGACCTGCAGGCCCCGGGCGGCGCGCTGAGCTGGCAGATCACCGCATTTCGGCAACGTTTCAAGGACCTGATCGACTTCGACTTCGATACTTTCAGCACGGTGAATCGGAACCGCGTCAACACGAACGGTGTCGAAGTCGGTGCCCAATATCAGCCGACGGAACGGTTGTCCTTGACCGCGCACGCCACCTATACCGACATCGACGTGCTCGATAGCGTCGTAACGCTGCGGCAACGCCCCGACCTGCGGGGTGGGGTCGGGGTCCTATGGACGATCTACGAATCGTTGACGACTCACGCCGGCTGGCAGTACATCGGCGAGCGCTTCGACTCGTCGATCCCGACAGGAGAACAGCTGCTACCCAGTTATTCCCGACTCGACCTGACGGTGACCTGGAAGCTCGGGGACACCACTCGGCTGAGTTTCGCCGTCGATAACATCGCGGATGCGGAATACGAAGAGGCGATCGGCTTTCCCGCAGTCGGTCGGCGCGTCAGGCTTTCCGCACAGTTCTCGCTCGGCCAGCGTCGTTGATCAGTGCAGCGTATTCTTCAGTATCAGGATCGGTGGACCGGTCCGCACCAACTCGCTGAATAAATCCATGTCAGCGAACATGCCGATGGGGATATAACCGCCGCCGAGCACGACATCGACGTCGTCGTCACCGTCGACGTCACCGATATCCATCGTCATCCAACGGCCGCGCATAACTTGCCCGTTGGTAAACGCCGCGTAATCGAATCCGCCTTGATTTTCGAGATAGGTGAAGGATTCGCGTGCTCCGGAAGAAAAATCCGGATAAAAAGCACTGGCGACGATATCCAGATCACCATCGTCATCGAAGTCGGCCGACTTCGCGATAAACGCGCCATACATCGGGTAGAAAAAAGCCTCCTCGAACAGGTAGTCGCCACGATTCAAGTAGATTCGGAGCCCGTGGTAGTTCTTGTTCGTGTTGTACGGATCCGAATCGACGTTATCCCCATTGACGACCAGGACATCCATCGCGCCGTCGGCATTGAAGTCCTGTAACTCGAAATAGGTATGGCCATACGCCGGGTGTGTGACGAAGATCGTGTGAAGCTCGAACTCATTGTCACCCAGGTTCTCGAGAATATGCAGCCCCTCTCGGGCGTCCGACAACAGGACCATGATGTCTAGCAGACCGTCGCCATTGAAATCGTAAGGCTCGGTCTTCACGGCGCCGGGAAGAGCGACGAGTACATGCTCCTCGTAACTGCCGTCGGGCTGCGACTCATACCACGAGACGTTGCCGAATACCGCGCCGAAGCCAGAGACGATAAAGTCCGGCCGGCCGTCATCGTTCAAGTCCAGGACATTCATGTCCGCCATGCGAAAGAGGTTATCGACGACCACATCGAACTCAGGAGTCGCGACGGGCCGATCGGTCAAGTCGATCGCGGCGATGTGAGCCAATCGCGCCACCGACGGTCTCGTCGCCATGAGATCGCCGATCGAACCCACGTAGGCCGTGTCAGCTACGAATTCGATATCGACGGGGGAGAGTGGTCGGGATGCGCGCATCGGCCCCACCGTCACGCGTCCGTCTCCATCGAGTACCGTCAGCGTCTGAGCACCACTGTCACCGACGTAAATTTCGCTCGTGCTTTCCCTGACCCGAACCAGCGTCGTTACGGCGACTGCTATCGGATAGTCGACCTGAACGACGTCGAATTGCGGCAACTGCCAGCGCAGCTCGGGTCGCTCTGCCTGCGGCAATGGTTCGGCCGGCGCCGATTCGATGTAGTAATGCCGCAGCGCGTCCCAGTCGTCTTCCTCCAGGGCCGCTCCACTCGGCAGCGCGTTCTCGCGTTCAAGCACTTCGTGCCGGGACGAGACGTTTTCCTGCGCGAAGTCGGGATGATCGGCGAGGTAGTCTAAATTCTCCATGCCCAACCAGTAACCCATGTAACCGAGAGCTGCTTCCCAACTTCTCTTCGGCAGGATATCGGGGGCTGGCTCGAGGTGGCAGGCAATACAGAACTGTCCCGCGAGCTCTTCTCCGCGTGTCAGCAGGCGTTCGTCGTCACGATCGCGTGTCCACTGCTGAAGCAACACGGCGGCTGCGATAGCCCCGGCAATAATCAGACCAGCAATGACTCCGAACGCGGTTCGCTTAGGCACACTCCAACCTTCCGGATGCTCCGCCCAGACATGCATCGTGGCGGAGCGTGACCGAGAGCGGCACCAGCGACGCTGGTCGTAACATTATTCTTCTCCTGTGGGCCCGGACCCGCTAGCAAAAGTTTAGACGCGCCTACCAGTCTCGGCAAGGCTGGCTCCTGCGACCACGCGCGCCCGAAAATACCAGCCCGACACTTGCCGCGGCGGAGATGAAACGCCACCAGGCAGGGCCACAACCCTTTAAAACACTGGCGTGGCGGAATTTTCGGCCGATAAGCTTGTCATAATGTCAGGATCGAATGAAATGATCCGACCGGGCCATATGACCTTACTAATTCGTGGATCGAGTCGTACAATGAGTTTCATGCGGATCAGCCGTCATCGCACCGTCATCACAGGCCTGCTCGGGGCGCTCTCGTGCGCGTACCTCGTGGGGTGCGCATCCGTTGTGACTGTCGAAGCCAACTTTCCGGCGCCCCTCGTCGAGAAACTCCCGGTGCGCGTCGGCCTGTTTTTCGATGAAGCACTGACGACCTATGAATACTTCGAGAAGATCCCGCAGCAGGCCACGTGGACGATTCATCTCGGCGACGCCAACGAGCTCATGCTCGGCGGGCTCTTCGAGACGATGTTCCTCGAGACACGCTCGGTGAGCGAGATGCCACTGACTTCGACGGATCTTTATGGTTTGGACGGTGTCCTACGGCCTGAGTTGGAAAAATTCGAGTTCGAGGTTCCCATCAGCAAGCGCGATGAATTCGTGGAAGTCTGGATGCAGTATCGGCTGAGGCTCTACGAACCCGATGGCGCCCTGGTTGCGGAATGGCCCGTAAGCGGCTATGGCAAAGCGGAACTCGGCGACAAGGAAGACGCGCTCCAGCAAGCGACGGTCGTTGCTATGCGCGAAGTCGGCGCGGTCATTTCGACACGGTTCGCAGAACAACCAGAGGTCGAATATTGGCTGCAGGAGAGGCGAAATGCGGCGGCGTTGCCACCAGAAATCGCAGTCACCAATTAGCGTCATGCAGGTCCAGAAGCTCTGCGCCGG
>JAZFPW010000086.1:0-7443 GCA_036444815.1 Gammaproteobacteria bacterium | reverse complement strand
CGCGCATGGCCGGCCCGGCGCCCGATGGTGGGAGTGCGGCGGCGGCGCGAACGGTCGGCGAAGCCCGGGACCGGCAGCTGACACGCCGCGGAAGACTCAACGCCCGGCTCCCCGACCGTGCGCTCTGGCAGGAACTGCCGCTGGATCGTGACGGCCGGCGTCTTCTTAATCGCGCCGCCGAGCGATGGCAACTTAGCGCGAGAAGCTGCACGCGAATTCTAAAAGTGGCGAGGACCATTGGCGATCTGGCCGACGCCCCGAACATCACCGTGCCTCACGTCGCCGAAGCTATCCAGCTACGCTGCCTCGAACGCCTGCTTTGAGCGTCCCCGCAATACCGATATAATCCGCCCGCGTCGCGCAGAGAGTACGCGTTTGGCCATCCACCCACAGAAGTTCTTTGACGGCTTTATGCTCCTGCTCGGAGTGTGTGTCGGAGCGATCGCCGGCATCGCCCTGTTTGCCGACTTCGTTAGCGACGAGGCGGCTTCCCGCAACTCCGAGGCGCAGATCTCGGCCGACGGGCTCATCGAGGAACGAATCCGGTCGATCGGTCAGGTCGCTTTGTTGGGCGACCCGGACGTCGATGTCGTACCGGCCGCTCCCGTCGCTGCGGACGACGCCCGCGTATTGCTGTCCGGAGCCCAGGTCTACAACGACGGCTGCTCTCTCTGCCACGCGGCTCCGGGTATCGGCGGCGCGCCGGTGTTCGGCGATCAGGCTGCCTGGGCGCCACGAGTCGCGCAAAACGCCGAGTTGCTCGAAGACCATGTTATGAACGGCTATCAGGGCGACGCGGGGTTGATGCCGCCCAAGGGCGGGCTCTTGCATCTCACCGACGGGGAGATTCTAGCCGCCATCGATTTCATGCTGGAGGCCATCCGGTAGAACCGCCGCCTGGCGGCCGCCACAATTCCGCCACGGTTAGACTCGCCGCTCCAGGCATACAGATAACCGTTGCTGTACTCTTCAGGGAAGTGGCACCCGGCGCAATGGCTGTTCCAGACTGCTTCAGCGCGGGGTGCTTGCGTGGTGGAGTAGACGCCTTGTCGGACGGTGTTGTATTCGGAAGGACTCATGGTCATGAATACGAAAAACACGGTCCGCGTCGGACTAATCGGCCTGATGCTGACGTTCGGTTCCCACAGCGTAAGCTCACTCGGCGCCAATACCGACGACTTGATCCCTCGCGAGTCGGAGTCTTATCCGGAAGACCTGCTGCAGCGGATTCGTCAAGCAGCGACCATGGTCCCGGGCGAGCTGGCCGTCTCGATTAATTTCGTCAAGGTGGCGGAGAGCCACCGAACATATGCGGCCGTCATCGAGGATGGCAGCGACGAACCATTCATCTCCGCCCGCACGGCGTTTCAGGTCGTCTACCCCGAGGGCACGGTCATGCTCGACAGTGGCATGGATGAAACCGTGCACCGATTCTATGGCTTTGGCCGGGAGGAGCCATATTGGCCGGATGCGAACGCTGCGGTGCAGGCAGCGCTCAGTCGCGCGCAGCTGATCATTATCACGCATGAACATGGCGACCACGTCGCCGGCGTGCTCCGAAGCGACAACCGCGATGAACTCGCAGCCAAGACGATATTGACGAAGGACCAGGTCCGAACGTTGACTCTCGCGCCGCAGCTTCCCGAGATCACGCTGACGCCCGCACAGGCGCGCGACTATATCGTCGTGGATTACGAGCTAGTACTGCCCGTAGCGCCCGGCATCGTTCTGATCAAGTCACCCGGACACACGCCCGGACACCAGATGATCTACGTCCGGCTTGCCGACGGTCAGGAGTTCTTGTTCATCGGCGACATTGGCTGGTCTCTCGACAACATTACCGAACTGAAGCTTCGGCCTGCTGCGACGATCGCTCGCGTCAGAGAGGACCCGCAAGCACTGATGCACCAGATGACCTGGGTCAAACGGGTCATGGCCGAAGACGGACTCACCGTCGTCCCGTCTCACGACGACCGGCTGCTCACGCGCTATGCCGAGGAGGGTCGACTGGGCACCCGTCTGGAGATGTAGCCGTCCGGACTCTGACGAACATCCCGTTTAGTGCAAGAGCGTTGCCTATGTCTCCGGTATAAAGTGTAAACCATGTGTCCGGAATGGACCGGCGGTAAATGGCGCGCCCGAGAGGATTCGAACCTCTGACCTTCGGCTCCGGAGGCCGACACTCTATCCAGCTGAGCTACGGGCGCAAGCTCGAAATTCTACCGCCAGATTCCGCTGCGGCCGGCGCGCCAGAACGCCTCGAACTCCTTTTCCGTTACATTGCTATTTAACATAAGCGCCGATAACCGCGCGAGTCCGAACCAGCCCGGACGAGTGGCACTCGGCGTCAACTGGTGAACAACGACGCCGTCCGAACAGACGCCGACTTCCCTCTGAACCCAGCCATCCTCGTCCACCTCGGTATACAGAGCGTCCATCTCCAGCGTAACGAGTTCGCTCTGTGTCCATTTCAGGTAGATCATGCCGTTGCACTACGCGCCGGTTCTTCCGGCCGGCCGAGTATTATAGCCAAGCCACCGGGCGCGGCCAGCGCCGCGATGGTTCACGGGGATATGTTTCCGCGGCGATAATTCGATCAAGGGTCTTCTCGGTCCGAACGAGTCGCTGCCGGAATTCGCCTAGCGTGCTTCTCTTGGGCGGGCTTCGTTGACACGCAGAGCTCTACCATCGACCTCTTTGCCGTTGATCTCCGCGACAGCGGCCTCCGCTTCTGTCTGATTCGGCATCTCAACGAACCCGAAACCGCGGGAACGGCCGGTCTCGCGATCCATCAACACTTTGACGGAGGAGACTTCTCCGTAGGCCGCAAACGCCTCACGGAGCCCTGATTCATCGAGCGTGTAGGATAGATTTCCGACGTAGATATTCATGGGCGGTAACTCTCACGCCGCTAATCCCCGAGCGTAGCGACTCAAGTCACGGCGAGAAATTGAGCGCCAGACGCGCCGGCCAGTATCGATTAGCATTATTCCAGCCGGCCATCACCACACACCGCCCGAAGGCAGGCCAATCACTTTATGCCTGCACAGGCGGGTGGTCAATCCCGCAGCGGCTGTCCGAGCGGCGAATGCGCTGAATCGTCAACCGCTGTGCGCAACGATACGACTCGTAGCTCGATTTCTTCTCCCACCATCGCCTGATCGTAGTCGATATAGATATAAGCCGGATAACCGAGCTCCGCTTCGTAGACGACACGAAGCGTTGCCGCGCTTCGGGAGGCCGTCTCGACGAGCGTGAACAGGTCGTCGATGGTCCGGAACCATCGATAGTTATCCTCGGCCACCGGAATCTCTCTCCGATAGTCGTCGCGGTCATAGCGAACGCCGACAACCAAGCCACTCTCAACGGTGACGATGGTTTCGGCCGGGGTGTCCCGATGGCAGTCGCAGACCTTCTCGTATCGATACTCGTAGCTTGCGATACCCGCCGCTTCCCAGCGACCGCGGTTCGCCGTTAATTCGTTATCTGCCAAACACACGCCAGAACACGCCATGGCGCTCAGCAGCACGGCCTGAATCACTCCTACTCGCGCACGCGGCATGATGATCTCCGTGTCCCGGCCCGGTCGAGAAGTCTCAGTCGTCGGTCCGGCTCGTCACCTCGAGCAGGTGATAACCGAACTGTGTCTTGATCGGCCCGTGGACTTCGTTGAGATCGGCGCTGAAAACTACTTCGTCGAACTCCTTGACCATCTGCCCCGGGCCGAACGAGCCGAGGTCGCCACCGCGACTAGCGGACGAGCAACTCGAATGCTCGCGAGCGGCCTCGGCAAAGTCGAGACCGTCGAGTATCTTCGTCTTGAGTTCTTCGCAGAGCGCCTCGTCATCAACCAGAATATGCCTTGCGGTGGCTTCAGCCATCGGTGTACTCCCGAGTTGCGGCCCCGATTCGTCCTACCGGGCCTCGCGCGAAGCATAGCCGAGAAGCCAGAGGCCGAACAGAGCCGCGAAGTCCCGGGCCCGCCTCGCGGCGCGACTAACCCGATTATGCGGCCTTGCGGAATACCACGCTGAAGTTGTTGGCCGGCATCGCGACGACTTCTACGAGGATGAATCCTGCTGCTTCGGCGGTCCTTGTGACCTCCTCCAGATCCCTGACGCCCCATTCCGGATCGCGTAAGCGCAACGATGCATCGAACGACTCGTTGCTCGGGGCCGTGTGACGGTCATCGCGACGGTAGGGGCCATAGAGAAATAGCACGTCGTCCGTGGAGAGCGTGTCTCGCGCACCGTCGAATAGCGCCACCGTCGCGGCCCACGGTGAAATGTGAATCATATTGATACACAGCAGCGCGTCGGCCTCCCGCACCGGCCACGGCCTATTGAGGACATCGAGCTGCAGGGCGGCGTTGACGTTACTGAGATCCGCGGCAACGCCTGCCGAGATCCACTCCCGCAGCGCCGGGTCAGCGTCCGTCGGCTGCCATCTGAGCTCCGGTAACGCCGCGGCGAAGTGTAGGACGTGTCGTCCCGTCCCGCTCGCGATCTCGAGGACCAGGCCTTCCTCGGGTAGCACCCGCCGCAGCACGTCGAGGATCGGGCCCTTGTTCCGCTCCGCGGCTGCGGAGTACGGCGCTCCCGACATTACCGGAGAACCGGGTGTAGCCCTGCCGTTGGAGCAGCGATAAATAGCACGATCAATCGAGGCGACTGCCCTGGACCGGTTTGATCTCGATAGCGGATAAGTCAACGCCGTCTAAACACCTCACGTTGACTCCCCACATCTCCGGCGCGGTCCTCGGCCTGTGGAATGTGTAGATCCCGCAGGTCGGACAAAAATAATGTTTCGCAATGTGTTTGTTGAACTGATAGAGAGACAAGTTCTCCAATGGCGTGAGCAGCTTCAACTGATCCTCGGCCACGCGATTGATGACGCCACCCTTCTTGGAGCAGATTGAACAATCACAGCTGACCGACTCGTCTGGATCCAGCGTCGCCTCGAACCTGACTTCACCGCAATGACACGATCCCTGGTAGGTAGTCTTCATCACAATCCCCTTATGCACCGCAAGCGAACGAGTCGAACCAGCGATCGGGCCGATCTCGATACGGACGCGACGTTAGTTCGAAGAACTGACTCGATTGCTTTGCAGCGCCGGTCTTCCAGCGATTCGGTCGGCTAGGTGTCCGACGGAGATCGCGAACAGATGTGAGCGGTTCCACCGCATGATCGTCCGATAGTTCTCATAGACGAGGAACGCCGGCTCCGTGTAATCGGAAGGCAGGATAATGGAGCCATCGATGGCTACGTTCGGCAGGTCGTTACCGGCGATCGTGCGTACGCCCAGCGATTGCCATTCCGCGTGCGACTTGCTCGTCTCCAGTCCCGCTAAGCCCGCATCGAATGCAGCGGGTACGCGGACTTCGCGACCCCAGATGAAGCCACGCTGCCACCCCGAACTCGCCATGAAATTCGCGGCAGACGCGACGGCATCGGCCGCGTTATTCCAGATGTCTTTGCTGCCGTCGCCGTCTCCATCTCTGGCATAGTCGATGAACGTCGAGGGCATGAATTGTAATTGTCCCATCGCCCCTGCCCAGGAGCCCTGCATATTTTCGAGGCTGATGTGCCCCTCATCCAGAATTCTCAATGCGTGCAGCAGTTCAGAGCGAAAAAACGCCGCGCGTCTTTCATCGTAGGCCAGCGTGACGAGCGCGCCGATCACCGGGATCCTCCCCTGGGTCCGCCCGAAGTTACTCTCGATACCCCAGGCCGCGACCAGGATATGCGGTGGAATACCGTAACGGGACTCGACGTCTTCCAGCAGTTCCCGGTGTTCGGCGAGATGTGCGCGGCCTTGTTCGATGCGCGAGTTAGAGACCGCCCTGTCTAGATAGGTCCAGAACTCGAGCGTGAACTCCGGCTGGTTGCGATCCAGCTCGATGATGCGTTCGATCGGAGCTACGTCAGCGAGCGCGGCGTTCACCGTTGCTGCCGAAATTCCGCTTTGGATCGCTTCGACGCGCAGCGCTTCGAGCCAGACCGGAAACGCCGCAGGCTGCGCCACGGCGAGCTGTTGCCAACCCGACAGCACGAGGAGACCGGCAATGGAGAACGCTAGTCGGGGTGTCATAGGGAATCGCCGCCTGAGATGACTGTCGCCTATCAAGTTATCACAGCTCGACCGGCGATCACTGGACCGTATCGAGCTCCGGCAGCTCGAAGCCGATGACGCGAAGGGCCTCTTGAAGCTGATTGTCCTCACGGAGCTCGACATCGTTTCCCGCACGCCCGAATTGCTCCTTCGGGTTATGTGCATGGACTACGAAGTCAGGCACGATCCCGATGCCGTTGATCGACCGACCTGACGGCGTCAAGTATCTGGCCGTCGTCAGCTTGATGGCCCGGCCCGACGTCAATGGTATGACCGTCTGCACGGAGCCCTTGCCATAGGTTGTTTCTCCGACAAGGCGCGCACGGCCATTATCCTTGAGCGCCCCCGCGACGATCTCGGACGCGGAAGCCGATCCACCGTTGACCAGGACCGCTATTTCGATACCGCGAAGAATGTCGCCCGGATCCGCATAGTGCTCGAAGCGGGACTCGCGAACCCGGCCGGTGCCGCGAACGATCAGGCCACGTTCCAGGAAAGCGTCGGCGACGTCTACCGCTGCAGCCAAGACACCACCCGGATTATTACGCAGATCCAGTACGACGCCCCTGAGCTGATCCTCGGCTTGATCCTGGAGATCTTTCGCCACATCCGTCAAATCATCGGCGGTCCTTTCAGAGAATCCCGTTAGCCTGATGTAACCGAAACCATCACCCAGATACTCGCTGCGAACGGTCTGTACCTTTATTTCGGAGCGGACCAGCGCGAAACGCAGTGGCTCATCCTCGCCGTCCCGAATCACATCGACCGTTACCCCCGTACCCGGTTCGCCGCGCATTCGGCCGATCGTGTCTTCGACGTGATTTTCATCCACCGGAATGTCATCGACAGAGACCAGCGTATCGCCCGGTAATATCCCCGCCCGTTGGGCCGGCGTGCCATCGAGCGGAGTCACGACGATGACCTTGCCCGACTCGAAGCTGACATCAAGCCCGACGCCGGTGTAGTTACCGGTCGTGCTGATCCGAATTTCCTCGTAATCCGTCGGCGCTAGGTAGCGGGAGTGCGAGTCGAGCTCGCTGATGATGCCGTCAATCGCGCTGTCGATCAGCTGCCTGTCGTCGACTACATCGACGTACTCTCGACGTACGCGCTCGAGCACTTCCGCCAAGGCTCGCACGTCCTGCATACGCACCGAGCCGGCCGCAGCATCGTGCATCGAAGCCCGCTCCGCAAGCAGGCTGGTACCGAGCAAGACAGCGAGCCCGAGGACCGTGCCCACCACGACGACTAGAACACTCCGGGCTTTCAAAGACATGGATTTATCGTCACCCCTGACGTTATTTTTCGACCACCTTAGCATAGGAGCG
>JAZFPW010000085.1:0-2841 GCA_036444815.1 Gammaproteobacteria bacterium | reverse complement strand
GGGATTCCGGATTTTGCTCCCGAGCTGTTCCGGCGGGCTGTACTCGGAGACCCGCTCAGGCTAAAGGCGTTGAATAAGGGGCTCGATCAGCTCTGTGAAGAGGGCGCGACGCAGTTGTTCCGGCCGTTGTTGAGCAACGACTTGATACTCGGCGCCATCGGCCCGCTGCAGTTTGAAGTCGCGTCGTTCAGGCTACGCGACGAGTATGGCGTCGAGTGCGTCTTCGAAGCGGTGAACGTCGTTACCGCGCGCTGGATTCATTGCGCCGACGAGCGAATGCTCGATGAGTTCTCGCGAAAATTGCAGAGCAGTCTGGCATTGGATCATACCGGGCAGCTTGTCTTTCTGGCGACGAGTTCGGTGAAGCTGAATCTCACCCAGGAGCGCTGGCCGGACATCGAGTTTCAGGCGACTAGAGAGCATGGGCGCACTGCCCGAGCCGCGTCTTGACTGCCGCCGTCAGGTGGCGGGGCTAGGCTTGAAGCTCCTCACCAGCTGCCTGAGTCGCTCGAGTTCACTGGTGCCGCCCCCGGGCTCATAGCGAACCCTGACATAGGCCTCGGTTATGTCTCCGATGTTGGCGGACGCATTCGGCAGCGCTTCGGTAGCGCGCCGACCGAAGTCCACAGGGCCCTCGGCGGGACGACGTGGCGGAACACTTGCGCCGACGAGCTTCCGGCAGAAACTGCTGAAATGGCGAGCCGCGGCATCCTCGTGTCGTCTCGCTCGATAGGTCCACGTCAGGTAGATCATCAGAGCGCCCAATAGCAGGGCCAGGAGCACGGCGCCGAGGCCGACGAGCTTGCTCCAGTGGGGCCTGGCGATACCCAGAGCGCGGAGCAGGTTTCTCTGTATCTGCGGGCCATAATTCACGACCCAATCGTTCCAGTAGGTATTCGCTGCATCCCAGGCGAGAGCCACGGTTCTGAGCCACGCGAGTCGGCTGAACGCGCCGCCGGCGATTCGCTGACCGGCGAGCGAGCCGCTCGACAGGCCGTAGCGAATTCTGTCGGGTGCGACGGCCGCGGTTGGGTCGACACGCACCCAGCCCTCTTCCTCGAGCCACAGCTCGGTCCAGGCGTGCGCGTTTGATTGGTAGATGATGTAGTACTGGCCGAGCGGGTTGAGCTCGCCTCCCTGGTAACCGGTCACGACCCGAGCAGGTATGCCGGCCGCACGCATGAGAACGGTGAACGCAGAGGCATAATGTCCGCAGAAGCCTTCCCGCGTCTGGAATAAGAACTCGTCGGCCGGGTGCGCGCCGAGCGCGGGTGGCGTCAGCGTGTAATAGAAGGTCTCGGTGCGAAAGATGTTCAGCGCACTGCGAATGATGTCTCTTGGGTTTGCGCTGACTTCGCGCCACTGCCGCGCTAGCTCGCGGCTACGCGGGTTACTGCCGTCGGGCAGAGCTAGATAGACTTCGCGCTGCGCATCCGTCAGCGCCTCGCCGGCGTGATACGCGGGATACGACGTCAGCTCGTAGTCGACTCGCGAACGAATGGAGCGCGGGAAGCGTATCAGCTGGTAATGACTGTCCATCAGGATGCCTTGCCCGTCCGGCCACACGGCCGGCATGTCCAACGCGAACACCCAGCGCCGCCCATGGGGTTCCAGCATCACGCGGTAGTTGACCGGGTCGCCGCTGTACTCCAGCGTGTCGACGATTCGGCCGCGAAGTTGGACGCCGTCGCCGGACCAGGTCCGGCCGTTGAAGTTACTGAGCACCGGGCCCCGCCAATACAGTTCACCGGGCCCCGGCGGTCGCTCGTGGAACTCGACGCGGAAGGCGACGTCGTCTGAGAGGCCAAGCTCCGTGAGGTCGCCCGGACTCATCGTGTCGGACAGGCCGGTGCGTCCGCTCGTATTGGCGCCGGGCAGTGCCCAGAGGGGTCCCGGTAGCCTCGGGAAGAGCACGAACAGCACGAGCATGATCGGCAGCGCGTGCACCAGGAGCCTTCCTGCGAGCTTGGCTGTCGTCCACGTGCCGAGCAATGGTCCACGGCGTCCCAGCTGCAGCAGGCCGATGGTTGTAAACCAGACGAAGCCCAGCAGATAGAGCACGATAACGAGGCTGTTCTGGCGGAGGAGGCCGGCGAATAGCACGAAATACGAGATGATCATCAGTACGACCTGGTCCCGGTTAGTGCGTGTCTCCAGGAATTTCAGTGCCACCATGACGACAAGCAGCGCGCTGCCCGCCTCGACGCCGTTTAACGTGTGGTATTGAGCGAGCACCGCGGCGAAGGCGATCACGGCAAGGCCGAATCGAACCGTCGCGTGCGGCGGCGGCCAGGTCAACAGATTGCCGGCGACCCGCCAAACGATACACGCGCACAGCAGGACGGGCGCCCACACAGGAAGTGTCGGCCAGTGTGGGAGGCTTGCGCCGGCGACCACGCCGGCCGTCCAGTACAGGCGGTGCGTGGTGTCCTGGCGTTTAGCGGCGGTCAGGCTCATTGGCTGGTCGCCCCGTCGAACAAGGCCAGCGCTTTGAGGCAGTCGTGGAGATGGCCGCGATCCATCCCGGGACGGATCATCGTGCCCGGTATAACGAGCCCGAAAGCCCAGCCCTCCTCGGCTGCATCCAGGCACCACCGAGTTAGCTGCGACAGGCGCTCCTCAGTTTCGAGCCCGGCGAGCTCGTCCCATTCCAGGACTTGCGCTCGTTGTTCACCCCCAGTGAATTGTTTAGAGAGAAGTTCATTGCTGCGGGCGTACGCCTTCCACGCGATTCGTTGTGGTGGATCGCCGGGTACGGCGGTCTTCAGACCCGCGAAGTCTGCATCGCCTTGTTCTGCCGTGCCACGCGAGCCGTCGCCGCCGCCGCTCACCGGTAACGGT
>JAZFPW010000084.1:0-2842 GCA_036444815.1 Gammaproteobacteria bacterium | reverse complement strand
AGGAAACGAAACAGCGCCTCTCATTTCGAGGGGCGCTTTCATTTAGAGATTTTCTGTTCGTCGTGAGCAAGGCAAGCTAGTTGCTACGGAACCACACCCTGGAGGTTCATGACGCACTCGTTTGCAGCACCGGTCGGGCAGAAATCGGAGACCATTTCGGCTTGATCGGCCCAGAGTGTCGCAAACAAGTACCCTCGATCCTCCGCCGACGTAAACGCAACCGAGTGACCGGAGCCGCCGCTTGAGCGGCTCCGGTGCTCGTTATGCCTTCCGGTCAACTCCCGAGCTTTGGCCAGATCTGATCGAGGGTGGTGTCGGGCGGATCGTCGGCCAGCACCCAGCGGACGCGGTACACCGGCGCGGGTGTCAGCATCTCCTCGATCCTGTCGGCGATCGCGCCCCGGCCGGGTGACGGCGACGCGTGGCGCGGCATGGCGAGGAACGAGGCGAGCGAGAACGGCTCGCGCGCGGCGCCCGTGCCGTGACGCCAGAACGTCACGAGCGGATCCGGGTCGAGCCACTCGCCGTGTAGCGCGCGCCAGGCCTCCCACAGGCTTAGCCCGGGGACGCTCAGCCTCGCTCCCCGCTGCTGGAACCCCTCCACCTCGAGTATCTCCCCGGGCACCTCGACGACCACCGGAGCGGGAAACGGGTCGTACGCCAGGCGGGAGATCTCCTCGAGCGTGTGCGCACGGTCCTCGGGCAAGGCGAACAGTTCGAGCACCTCGATCATGGCGTCCTCGATCCGCGCGGTCATGTCCTCCTCGGACTCGGTCAGAGGTTCGTCGCAAGCGGGGGGCGCCTGCTCGTCCTCGATGAGGTCCTCGAACAGGTAAGCGAAGCAGGGGCAGCTTCGCTCCGGGTTCGCGTCGACGTGCTCGTAGAGCTGCTGCGTCTCTTCGAGATATCCGGAAACGGCCTCGGTCCACTCGTCCATGTGCTCGCGCAGGAATTCCCACTGCCGCCGGGTCGCCCGGCGGCTGCGGCCCGGGAGCAGGCTCAGCTCGGCCCAGCCCTCACCCTCTGTGTATTCGGCACCGACGTCCGTGTCGGAGAAGAACGAGGTGACGCGATCCGGATCGGGTATCCACGCGCCGCGCACGAACCGGTGCACGTCGCCCTCCGCGCGGTCGACGATCAAACGGCTGGCGTCGGGTTGCAAAGCGGCGAAGCGCGCACTCCACTCGTCGCTGTCGTCGAGCAGATCGCGGCGCAGGCGCTCGATGCGCCTGTCGAGCTGCTCGTTGTGGTCCTTCGGAATCGAGAACTCGACTTCGAGCCTGGCGACCGCCGTGCCGTCGGCGAGAAACCGAAGGTGCAAGAGCGTGACGACGGGTAATTTGAAGCACGCGCTCGTCAGCAGCAGAACTGCGGCGAGAAGAGCAACACTTCCAGCAGATTGTGGGAGTCTGCGCATCGACTTTTCCAGCCTGGCTGCTGACGCCCGTCGGTTCGATCCGCGAGATGACCGGAACGAGGGGACAACGGCCACCGCTTGCCGAGACGAATGGTACCGCAGGAGGTCGATCGGCGCTGTTAGACTAATATAACCCGGTATCACCCCGGTTTCGCGACTAGCAGGTGCAGTCGAGGCAGCCGTGTCTGGCGCACAGGCGGCAGACGTCTTCCAGTCGGCCGCGCAGCTGACGGCGGGCGCGGTGGTGGCGGATCTTGAGGTTGCCCTTCGTGATGCCCAGGTCGGCGGCGACCTCGTCGGCCGACTCCTCGCCGAGATCCATCCTCTCGATCAGCTCGGCGTACTCCGGTTTCATGCCCGGGAGCAGCGCTCGGAAGCACGCGCATGCGACCGCGTGCTCCTCTTCGGGGGCGGCGGGCTCGTGGTCCAGAGGCAGATCGCGCCGAGCGCGGTACACGTCCGCCAGAGCGTTCCTCAGGATCCGGTAGAACCAGGCCACGGCCCGCTCTTCGTCTTTCAGCTGGTCCGCGCGATCCAGGGCCTTCACCAGGGCTCCCTGCACGACGTCCCGCGCCAGCTCGTCGTCACCGGTCCGCCGCCGCACGAAGGCGGTGAAGGCGTCCAGGTGATCGACGAGCTGGGCTTCGAGGGACATCAGTGGCAGGCGGCTCCGTGCTTGGCGAGCTTCCAATAGTTGTAGGGCAGCGGCGCCAGGAATCCCACCACCAGGGAGATGGCCAGTGCCAGCCAATACAGGGGCTCGCTGGTCGCGACGGTGCCGCCGGTGATCGCGAAGTCGGTGGCGTTTGCCGCGAACTCCATGCCGAGCATCGAGATGAAGCTCATCGAGATCGCCATGCGGAACGCTTCGGGCCACCCGAAGCTCTCCTTCCATCGCAGCATCGCGCTCTCGAACAGGATCGACGTCACGAGCCCCGCGGACATCGCGATCACCATCGTGAGCACCATCGAGGTGCCGGGGAAGTAGGTCGCGATGATGATCAGGGCACCGAAGTCCCCGATAAAGCACCCGATCAGGCAGTTGAGGGTGTTCTTACCCGCTCGCTTCCAGGTGTCCCGATCGGTCCACGTGAAGGCGGGCGCGGCTTCGACTTCGCCCATGAAGCTCGGGGACGACGGACGGCAGCAGGCGGCTTCGGCTTGCTCGAGTCCGTGGTTCGGCATGTGGCAGGTGTTTGCGCTCATCTCGACCTCCTTTTGCGGGTTCGTCCGGGCTGACGGGAGGAGGTGGCCCTGGTTACACCCGTGACGCGAAGAAAACCGATCAGGGGCACGAAGCTGCCCGGTGAATCGGTTCCAGTATAAATGGCCTCTGGAGGTCGGGGTCCGAGTATGAGCGGGAAGTGATCTCAGAGCGGATCCGTGCGGGGATCAACAAAGCCCGGGCACAGGGCAGGCGCTGGG
>JAZFPW010000083.1:0-7620 GCA_036444815.1 Gammaproteobacteria bacterium | reverse complement strand
CCGCCGTGCCATAGATGTAATTGACACCCCAGCGGCCGAACCAGCTACCGTCAGTCTCCTGTTCGGCTAACAGGTACCGATACGCGCGCTGCACGGCCCGGTGCTCGCGGTTCATCCCCAACAGGCCGAACGCTTCCAGAACATGGCCCGTCACGTCAGCCGAGGGCGGATCGAGCGCCTCGCCGAAGTCGCAGAACGGGATCTTAGTAATAATGAGTTTGTCATTGTCCTTGTCGAACGCCGCCCAACCACCCTTGCGGCACTGCAGACTGAGTATCCATCGCCGTCCCCGCTCAATCGCCGTCTCGACGCGTACGGATGAACGCTGCGGTTCGGGGAGACGGGCGAGCACGATCAGCGCGACGGCCGCGTCGTCGACATCGGGGTAATGCAGGTTCGCCCGCTCGAATGGCCAGCCACCCGGTTCGACGCGCTTGACTTTTCGGCCCCAATCGCCGACGAAGTCGGTGACCTGTTTGTCCAACAGCCAGTCGAGCGCCTTGTCCATTTCGGCATTGAATGGACGATCGCAATCTTCCATGGCCAGGAGTGCGAGCATCGTGTCCCACACCGGTGACTCGCTGGCCTGAATGTGCAGGGTGCCGTTACGTTCATAGGACCAGTGGCCGTCCAACGCCTCCAGACTCTTCGCTATCACCGGGTGGGTCACGTCATAGTTTTCGACGTGCAGTGCCATCAGGCTATATACCCAAGGCGGCTGTATGCCGCCCCAAGCACCGTCGGCATCCTGGTGGCGCACGATCCACTCGATGCAAGCCTTGATGGCCGTCTCACGTCCGGGAGTCAGTCCGATACGCTGGTACCAGTGCACAATGCGATCGCTGACAAGAAACAGGCGCCGCCAGCTGAAGATAGGTCCTCGTCGTGGCAGTTTGTAATTCATCCGTTCGCGGCCGTCGGGGAAGAGCTCGTCCAGACGACTCCCGGCGGGAAGCGGTCTGACCGAGCGTCGCGCGGACAACACGGCCAGCGGCAGCAGCGTCGCCCGGGCCCAACTCGCGAAGTTATAGATATTGAACGGAAACCAACTCGGGTTGGCGATGACTTCCGGGGGCAGGTTCGGTGTCCTGTTCCACGGCCACTCTCCAAGAAGCGCCAGCCAATAGCGCGTAAACACCCGGATGCCGCTTAAGCCACCATGGCCGAATATCCATTGCCTGGCTTTGACGAGCGGCTCATCGTCGGCCGACATGCCGACCGCTTTAAGCGCCGCGTAACACTCGACCGTGCTGTTGATGTCGCCGCTCGGTGCGTCGTAGTAGCTTTCCCAGGCGCCGTCGGGGCGCTGCGCAGCGAGGATCGAGTTGACGAGGTCCTGTTTGCGCGGATGCGCGTAACCGAGAAAGTGCATCACCAGAAGCCACTCGGCCTCCATGCACGAGTTCGACTCGAGCATCCCAACCCAGAAGCCCTCCGCATCCTGTTCGTCGTCCAGCCAGAGCGTCGCGCTCGCAATCGCATCGTCTAGCGGTGACTCGGTCTGGACGGCATGAGTGGCGCTTACGGCCATAATTTATTGGGTAGCGGAGGAACGCGCGCATTATGACCTTTGCGCCAGCGAAAGGGCAATGGCCGGTATCGGCTTGCAACACCGGATTCGATCCCGGACGATGCCCGTTCAGTGAACTCAAAGATCGTAGCGCCGTGGCCATCTTACGTTTCAGTATCGTGACTTTCGTCCTGTTTGCGGGCTGCGCTACGACGATCACGACGATGGACGGCCGCACGCTGGCATTGAATTCATCGGAAGTGCGAGAGTACGTGGAGCGTGTGTTCCGCGAGCAGAATCAGGCGGCCACGGCGCTGGCGTTCGCCCAGGACGACGCGAGCGGCACACGCTACGAGACTCTGCTTAAGCTCGAAGATGTTTTACTCGAGGCCTGCGCTGGCCTTAACGAGTTGGCCGCCGCACGGCGGGACGACCGTGCACTGGGGTTGCGTCAACAGGCGAGAATGGCGGCCACGGCACCGAGTTGCGAGTCAACGACGCGGCGAACCCGGGAGACACTCGACGCTCTGTAGGACCGAGGGCCGGAGCCAAGCCGCAAGGGGTAGAGGGTGTGAACCCGAATAGCTCTTGCGAGCGTCGTGGGCGAGGAGCGTGCCATGGATGGCCTAAAGCGACGAGCTCACGATTCGAGCCGAGCCATGGACGGCGAGGCGAGATTTAGTCTCGCAAGAGCTATCCGTGTTTACACCCTCGCGGTTACCGTTTCGTTAGCCAAGGCGGTAACGGCAGACCCTTGGCCGCGAGGAACTCCGGGTTGTAGAGCTTGGACTGATAACGAGAACCGGAGTCGCACAGAATCGTGACGATCGTCTTGCCAGGCCCTAAGTCATTAGCGAGGCGGATCGCAGCCGCGACGTTAATACCGCTCGAGCCGCCCAACAGCAGGCCCTCCTCCTGCAGCAGGTCATAGCACACGGGCAGCATTTCCTCGTCGGGGATCTGGAACGCATCGTCGATCTGTGCGCCGTCGAGATTTCCTGTGACCCGGCCCTGACCGATCCCCTCGGTAATCGAGCTGCCTTCGGATTTCAATTCCCCGGTCTTGATCCAGCTGTAGATTGCCGCGCCCAGCGGATCGGCCGCCGCCGTCACGACTCGGGGATTCTTGTGCTTCAAATAGGCGCCGACTCCGGCCAACGTCCCGCCGGTCCCCACGGCGCAGGTAAAGCCGTCGACGTGACCGTCCGTCTGCTCCCAGATCTCCGGGCCCGTGCTGTCGGCATGACCGTCACGATTGGCGACGTTATCCCATTGATTGGCGTACAGGACGCCATGGGATTCGGTGGCCGACAACTCCTCGGCCGTGCGTTTGGCCTGGTGGACGTAGTGGTTCGGATCCCGGAAAGGCACGGCCGCTACCTCTCTGACTTCGGCGCCGCACAGTCGCAGCGCGTCTTTTTTCTCCTGCGACTGCGTGTCGGGCATCAGGATCAGGGTCCGGTAGCCGCGAGAATTACCGACCAACGCCAAACCGATGCCCGTGTTGCCGGCTGTCCCTTCGACGATCAGCCCGCCCGGCTCCAACACGCCGCGTTTCTCTGCGTCGAGTACCATGTATTTGGCGGCTCGATCTTTGACGGAGCCGCCCGGATTGAGAAATTCAGCCTTGCCGAGGATCGCGCATCCCGTCTGTTCCGACGCTTTGCGTAATCTGATCAGCGGTGTGTTGCCGACCGCGTCAACGAAATCGTCACGAGTATCCATGGGCGCCCTGAGCCGATTTGCGCAGTCGTTCCGAATGCGGGAGGCTATTGTACACACGCGCTCGAGCGTAGGCTGACGGGAGACCAAGTGTCGCTTCGCGATCGATTCGACGTCATCGTTATCGGTGCAGGCCATAACGGTCTGGTTTGTGCGTACTATCTCGCGGCGGCGGGCTTCAGCGTGGTCGTACTGGAGCGGTCCGACAGAGTGGGTGGTGCCGCGATCACCGAGGAGTTCCACCCGGGCTTCCGCAACTCCGTCGCGAGTTACACCGTTAGTCTTCTACAGCGAACCATCATCAACGAGATGGAGTTAGCCCGTCACGGTCTGCGAATCGTGCCGCGGCCGCTCGCCAACTTCGCTCCACAGATCGACGCTCCGGGGCTGAAGCTCCACCAGGAAGTCGCGGCCAGCGTCGCGGCGATCGGCGCACATTCTCATGCGGACGCCGAACGCTACCCCGAGTTCCTGGCGGAACTGGCCGCGATTACGCGCTTATTGAAGTCGACGGTCTTGGAGTCGCCAATCAATCTACGGGGCGGTTGGCGGGAGTGGCTGCGTGCGGCGAAATTCGTACCTCGAGTGCAGCGCTTACTGGGAGTCCGCCGGCTTCGCGCTTTCCGCAACGTCATGACGGGCAGTGCGGGTGACTGGCTCGACCGCTGGTTCGATACCACACTGCTCAAGGGCGCTCTCGGATTCGACGCGGTGGTTGGGCACTACGCGAGTCCTTATGCCGCGAGCTCCGGTTACCTGCTTCTCCATCATGCTCTCGGCGAGGTGAATGGTGCCCAGGGAGCCTGGGGTCATGCGCTCGGAGGGATGGGCGCGATCACACAGGCGATGGCCGCTGCCGCCACGGCCCGTGGCGTCGATATTCGCGTCGATACGCCGGTGCGTCGCGTCTGCGCTTCCGCTGGGCGCCTGGAAGTGCACACCGGGTCGGGAGGCGTTCTTCGCGCACGCATCGTCGCCGCGGCGATTCATCCGCAGACCCTATTGACGAAGTTACTGGATCCACAGGATCTGCCCGCGGCGTTCCTCGAGCGAATACGGGCCTGGCGTAGCGAGTCGGCGAGCTTTCGCATCAATGTCGCGCTCACGGAACTTCCGGATTTCCGCTGTTTACCCGGCCGTCGGGCGGCTGAACACCACGGCGCCGGAATCCTGATCTCCCCGAGCCTGGATTATCTTGAGCAAGCCTATCGGGATGCGCACAGCCAGGGCTATTCCAGCGCACCGGTCATCGAACTCCTGATCCCTTCGACGCTGGATACGTCCCTGGCGCCGCCGGGGGCTCATGTGGCGAGCTTGTTTTGCCAGCATTTTCCTCGTGCCCTACCCGATGGGCGAAGCTGGTCCGAGCACAAGCAAGCCGCGGTCGATCTCATTACCCGAACCGTGACCGACTACGCCCCCAACTTCTCATCGTCCATTCTGGCAACGCAGGCGTTCAGTCCCGAAGACCTCGAACAGCGCTTCGGCCTGGTAGGCGGGGATATATTTCACGGCCAGATGACTCTGGACCAATTGTATTGGGCGCGGCCGGTACCGGGCTATGCGCAGTACAGCATGCCGTTGGCAGGACTGTATCTGTGTGCGTCAGGTGCGCATCCGGGTGGCGGCGTGACAGGTGCGCCGGGCCGCAATGCGGCCCGGGTCATCATCCGCGACCTTGATCGGTCGCCCGGCCGGGTGCCGGGAGACGCCTCACTCCTCCACGGTGATCCTCACGGTCTCTGATAGCACCGGCGGTTCGTGGGGAATATGGAGCCAGTCGCCGAGGAGCAGTTGCAGCGTGTGTTCGCCTGGCGGTAGCGATAACTCGGTCTCCGTCTGGCCCAGGCCGTAGTGTCGGACGTTGTCGGTGGCAGGCAGTGGCAGATCGAAAGACGGCATCTCGGTGACGTCGATCAGAAGATGATGATGTCCGGTATTGGGGAACTGTACGCCGGCAGGCGCGACACCGACGCCCCTGAGTCCGAAGCGTACGGTAAACGGCGCCGTCACGATGGCGCCATCGACGGGAGCCTGGATGTAGGCCTCGGCTCCCTCCGGGGCCGGCGCGCGAGGAAGCCCGGGAACGCCCTGGGCGACCGAATTCGTGACCAGAGTAGATAGAAGCAGACCCATAATCAGTGCTATTGTCTTCATGTATGACCTTCTTAGCGAGTGAGCGCCGAGAATGTTATCACCTTCATAGCGCAGGCTCGAAGTCAACGGGGCGGAGCCTTCAGACGTTATGGAAAATTGGGAATGTGCGACTTGCGGCGGAGCCACGCCCGGCCGCCGGCCCACGGCACTTTTTTTGACGAATGGCATGAATAGGGCGAGATTAGAGGGAACTTCGGTATCCGCCGAGGTAACTAAAGTTAACATAGGGTCCTGTCCGTACTTGGGTGTCAAATGGACCCCCGCGACCGCTAATGGAGGTGAGCCGTGAGATTAGCGACGATTCGAACAAGTCTGGTGATTTCCTGTGCGATGCTGGTCGTCGCGGCCTGCGTCACTCAGCCGCCGAGCCAGCAGCAGAGCCAGCAGCAGACACCACCCTCGCCGCCGAGCCAACAGCAGAGCCAGCAGCAGAGCCAGCAACAGAGCCAGCAACAGAGCCAGCAACAGAGCCAGCAGCAGAGCCAGCAGCAGAGCCAGGAACAGAGCCAACAACAAAGTCAGCAGCAGCAGAGTCAGCAGCAGCAGGGCCAGCAATCCCAGCAGGGACAGCAAGCTGAGCAGCAGGCGCAGCAGCAGAACGAACAGGCACAGCAGCAAGCCCAACAGCGAGGCGAGCAGGGCGAAGCGGGCCAGCAGGGCGAACAGCAGGCCCAGCAGCAGGGCGAGCAAAGCCAGGCGGGCCAGCAGGGCGAACAGCAAGCCCAGCAGCAGGGCGAGCAAGGCGAAGCGGGCCAGCAGGGCGAACAGCAGGCCGGCGGCCAGCAAGGGCAACCGTCAGCGGGTGACGAAGACGAGCTCGCCGCGGGTCAGGATGGCAGCGATTCCCGTCAGGCTCAGGGCGACCCGGCCGATCAGGACCTCTTTGGCGACGGCAGCGAAATCGGTAGCAACGGCCAGATGGCGGAGGCTGAGGGTGCTTTCGATCGGTCTCTGGAGGAGTTCGACGCGATTATGGGTGAAGAACGGGAGGCGATGGCGCGAGCCGGTGTCGGGACCGCTGCCGATGAAGCGTTCGGTGCGGCTGGAGACATAGGCAATCCCGTCGGCTCCAACGAAGCGCCGGATAGTGGCGGGTCACAGGGAGTCGAAGACGGTTCCGAGACGGACAACCCCCGGCCGGTATTCGCGGATCGGTCCGGCGCCGAACGGGATGCTAACCAGGTCGAGGGCTGCGACGATCAAGACAAGGTCGCTCGCCAACTCTGTGAGGCGGCCACCGAGGAGCAAGACCCGTTCCTCCGGGCGGCCCTATGGAACGAGTACAACGAGTACAAGAAAATTATCGTGCGGCAATAGTTGGAGACGCTTGCGATGCGAAGAATCGGCATTCTGTTACTCGGAGTAGTGTTACTTTCGGGCTGTAGCACGAGCGTGGTTCGCGTCGCTCACTCCGTCGCACTGGTGCCGGCAACGGAGACTATTCCGGAAGAGCAGCTCTTGGATGTCGCCGTCGCGATGTTCAGTCCTGGGGTTCCCGACGGCGAGATCGACAGGGAAGTGTTGGAGGAACTGATACGCGAAGGCACGTTCGTTCAGATTCGCCGCACAGAAGCCCGCTATATGACCGTGCATCTCAGAGATACGCTCCAAAAGAGCGGGCATTGGGGTGCCGTCTGGGTTACGCCCGAGGAGTCGCTGGTCGCTGATTTGCAAGTCACTGCGGAGATCCTGCACTCCGACGGCGACCGCGTTGAGTTGGCCGTGCAGGCGATCGACGCCGCGGGTCGCGTCTGGCTGGATGACGATTACGAGATGTCCACGGCGGCTGGCGCCTATAACCGTCAGCGCTACCCGGATCGCGATCCGTACCAGGACGTCTTCAACTCAATCGCCAATGATCTGGCGGACATTCAAGCCAACCTGTCTGCCCGCGAGGCCGAGAACCTTCGGGCAATCGCGGCGTTGCGTTTCGCCGGCGAAATCAGTCCGGAGGCTTATGGCGATTACCTCGAGGCCAATCGCAATGGCACCTACGATCTGAACCGTCTGCCGGCGGAAAACGATCCCCAGTTCGATCGGACGTTGCGGGTCCGTGAGCGCGAACACCTATTTATCGAGACGCTGAACGAGCACTATGAGGGCTTCTATCAAAGCGCGGATGATTCCTACAATGGCTGGCGCGAATTCGCCAGGGAAGAGTCCATTGCGATTCGTGAGCTGGAACGATCCAGTCGCTGGCGAACGACGCTGGGAATAGCGTCAGTTGTAGC
>JAZFPW010000082.1:0-9522 GCA_036444815.1 Gammaproteobacteria bacterium | reverse complement strand
ACCTGGCTGTTTTTTCTATTGATCCTATGGTCTATCGATATCAACGGTTTCGTGTTGTCACGAGCGTTGCAACAATCGTATGTCGTGGGTGTATTGATCGTGCTAGGGTACGTGTTCGGTTCGTTCACCCTCGGCGGGCTCTTGTTTCCGGTAGCTAGCTGATGCGCGTTCATATTCTCGGTATCTGTGGCACGTTCATGGGCGGCGTTGCCGCGTTGGCGAAAGCCGCCGGGCACCAGGTGTCCGGCTCCGACGAGAACGTCTACCCGCCGATGAGCACCCAGTTGCGTAAGCTGGGAATCCGCCTGTATGAAGGCTACGACGAACATCAGTTCGACGAGGACCTGGACTGCGTAGTCGTTGGCAACGTCCTCAGCCGAGGGAATACGGCGATCGAAGCGCTACTCGACTCGGGCCTGCCTTATTATTCCGGGCCGGAGTGGTTGGCGAATAACGTGTTGACGGACAAGTGGGTGCTAGCGGTGGCGGGGACCCACGGAAAGACCACGGCGTCCAGCATGCTCGCATGGATCCTCGACTACGCCGGGTTATCTCCCGGCTTCCTGATCGGCGGGGTGCCGACGAATTTTAAAATCTCGGCGCGTCTCGGCCGGTCGAAGTACTTCGTCGTCGAAGCGGACGAATACGATACCGCGTTCTTCGATAAGCGAGCGAAGTTCGTCCACTACCGGCCGCGGACGTTGGCGATCACTAATATCGAATTCGATCATGCGGATATTTACTCGGACCTGGATGCGATTCTCTGGCAGTTCCATCAGCTCGTGCGGACCGTCCCCAGTTGTGGCCTGATCACGGTTAACGGCCGAGATCAAAACATCGACGACCTGCTGGCGAAAGGCACATGGACTCCTGTGGAGACCTTCAGCTCGGATGATGAGGCGGCAACCTGGTCGGCCAGCTATGATCTTATCGGCGCGAAATCACGGTTCAGCGTATCTCGTCGTGGCGAGAAGGTAGGGCAGGCAGACTGGGCGCTGCTGGGGCGTCACAATCTTGAGAACGGGTTGGCCGCTCTGAGCGCTGCGGTGGATGCCGGTGTCGGAATCGATGTCACTCTGGAAGCGCTGTCGAAATTTAAAGGCGTCAAGCGCCGACTCGACAAGAAAGGCGTGTTCAATGGTGTGACTCTGTACGATGATTTCGCCCATCATCCGACGGCGATTGCAGCCACGCTCGCGGCCGTCAGGACTCAGAAAGTGGAACAGCGCATCATTGCCGTGATCGAGCCCAAGTCGAATACGATGCGGATGGGCTTGCACCGCGATGCGTTGCGTACAGCGCTCGGAGAGGCCGACCGCGTCTTCGTCCTGGCGACTGAGGGCCTGAACTGGAATCCAAAGTCCGCGTTGAGCGCGTTGGGCAGCAAACTCTCCGTCGCGTGGGATGTCAACGACCTGCGTGATGGCCTCCTGTCTGAGTTGGAGTCCGGGGACCGGGTCATCTTCATGTCCAACGGTAATTTTCAAGGTCTGCCCAGGCTGCTCCAGCAGGCGTTAAAGAGCAGCGAGCAAACTGCCAAGAGCGCGTGATGTGAAAACCTACATGTGCCTGATCTGCGGCTTCGTCTATGACGAGGCGGCAGGATCGCCGGACGAGGGCCTGGCACCCGGGACTCGGTGGGAGGATATTCCGCTGTCCTGGCGCTGCCCTGTCTGTGGCGCCGGGAAGGAAGATTTCGAGATGGTCGAGGTCTGATGGAACTTGCGGGCTAGCGCTCCCGAACTAGGGCGACGTCGAGCCCACGCGCTGATAACAGCTCGATAACGCTGCCTTCGCCCACTAGGTGCAGTGCGCCGACGACCACCAGATAGCGTCCGCCGCCTTGGAGTAATTCTTCGAGCTTCACGGCCCAAGCCCGATTCCGTGAGCCGACCAGCGCTGACTGCAGCTCGGGCAAGTCATCGAAGTCGGCGGTGAGCTCCGCGGCGAGTTCGTCGAGGTTGCCGTCGCGCCAGGCGTCCAGGAGCTTGGTCATCTCCGCTTCCGCTGCTTGAAGGTCCGTTAGCGTCTGCAGGAGCAGCGCCTCCTGATCCGCCCACGAAAGTGAGTCGAAGATGCCGATTTGATCGCCGAGGGTCTCCAATCCGAGGATCTCTTTGCCGTCCGCGAGCGAGCGGCGCAGAAGATATTGCTCGAGGCCCTGGCTCGCCTGATAGCCGAGCCGGCTCATGCCAAGATCCATAAACGTCAGTGCAACTAGCCACGGCTCCAGACGTTCCAGCAGCAATAACGGCAGACCGAGATCTGCGGCACGAGCCTCCGTCAGGTCGTAGACTTCGGGGCTCAATACCGTCCGTAGGGTGCCCGAGCCCGGTAGAACGCCAGCCTCCATGAAGCTTTCCTGCGCCGCCAACAGATCCATATCGTCGAGATCGAGTTCCATGACGAGCGTATCGGCTTTTTTGTACAGCTCCTCGACCCGTGGGGGTAACGGGTAGTCACTCTCGCGTAGATAATGGATAGAACCCAGCAGCCAGAGTTCGCCATCGTCGCCGCTGACATGCCAGGCCGCCGGACTCCCCCACGCGGAGACGCTCAATAGGCACAGGGTAACGGCCGGCAGCCTCACGGTTGGTCGGAGCCTCGTAACCAATCGACGACCGTCTCGATGCGGCCATCGGGTTCGAGCGTCAGCCATCTCAACCCTGGGGGATGGCTGTCGAGAGCGAAAAATTCGCTATTCGGACGGAACTGCGAGCAGGTAGAGGGCGTGCTCAGAAAGCGGACCCCGTCTCGATCACGATCCGAGGCCTGATGCACGTGGCCCCAGAGGACGCCGCGCAGGTGGTCGTGGCGGGCGATGCATTCCAGGAATGATTCGGCGTCTCTTAGACCGACACCATCGAGCCATGCACTACCCATCGGTAGCGGTTGATGGTGCATACAGATCAGCGCATGCTGATCGGGGCATGCCGCGAGCGTCTGGTCCAACGCGGCAAGCGCCTCCGCCCCCACTCTGCCGCCGTCGTCGCCGCGAACGAACGTATTGAGGAATACCAGCGTCCAACCCGCCATCGTCGTGTCGCCGCAAACCTGGAAGGGATGCCCGGCAAGGACCTCCGCCATCAGCTGCGGGTCATCGTGGTTTCCGGGTAGGCAGAAGACCGGTATGTCGAAGGGCTTCATCGTCTCGCGGAAGCGTTCATAGCCTGCGCGACTCTCGTCTTGAACGATGTCGCCGGTCACGACAATCGCGTCCGGCGGCCATCGAGCATCGCTGCGCACGTGATCCAACACGGAGAGAAGAGTTTCGTAGGTTGTGATTCCCCGCATCCTGCTGTCTGCGGTGGCGTGCAGATGCGTGTCGGTGATATGCAGCAGGACGACCGGACGTTTGGCGTTATTCTGAGTCATCACAAGCGGGGTACGAGGTCTGGACCGGACGTTTGGCGTTGCTCTGGGCCATCACAAGCGGGGTACGGTCCGGGCCATCATACGCAATTAGTCGCCGGCCGGCCGGGACTGGCTCACAGATCCGTTCGGTTAGGTCGTGCGGTTGCGGAAGGTGTCCGTCGTAGGCGACAATCTTTGGTGTCCCGTTCCACCGCAAGCACTCCCGATGGCATCGACCGGAGAGAACATGACGGTTTCCGTGAGGCCGCCCAGGCGTAAGCTTGCCGACGCGATTCGCGTGCTCGCCATGGATGCGGTGGAGAGAGCGGGTTCCGGGCACCCGGGCATGCCGATGGGGATGGCCGATATCGCCGAGGTCTTGTGGAACGATTATCTACGCCATAGCCCAGGCAACCCGCACTGGCACGATCGGGACCGGTTCGTCTTATCCAACGGCCACGGCTCCATGCTGCTCTACGCGGTCGCGTATCTTCGCGGCTATCCACTGAGCCTCGATGAACTGAGGAACTTTCGCCAGATCGGACAACGTACGGCCGGGCATCCGGAACGCGACGTCGAGATCGGCATCGAGACCACGACGGGCCCTCTTGGCCAGGGGCTCGCGAATGCGGTTGGCATGGCGTTGGCCGAGAAAGTCCTGGCAGGCACGTTCAATCGCGCGGACGACGCGATAGTCGATCACTTCACGTATGTTTTTCTCGGCGACGGCTGCCTGATGGAGGGCATCTCTCATGAGGCGTGCTCGCTGGCGGGCACGCTTAAGTTAGGCAAGCTCATTGCCTTCTACGATGACAACGGCATCTCCATCGACGGCGAGACGTCCGGATGGTTTACCGACGACAGCGCGGCGCGATTCCGCGCTTACGGCTGGCACGTGATAGGAGAAGTGGACGGCCACGATCCGCAGAGCATCATCGCCGCGCTGGATGCGGCCCGAGCGGAACCGGATCGACCCAGCCTTCTATGTTGCCAGACCATCATCGGTTGGGGCGCACCGAACAAGCAGGGTAGTGCCGCTACTCACGGCGCTGCGTTAGGGGCGGACGAGATCGCCGCCACCAGAGCGAACATCGGTTGGGATCAGCCGCCGTTCGTCGTGCCCGACGACATTCGCGCCGCCTGGGATGGAGGCGACCGGGGCCGCGAACTGGAAGCCGCTTGGCAAACCCGTTTCGGCAAGTATCAACAGCGTCACCCGGAACTCGCGTCGGAGTTCCTGCGGCGCATGCGGGGCGAGCTGCCTGCGGAGTGGCAGACCCGTGCCGCAGTGGTCGTCGCGGAGGTCGCGGCTGAAGGGAAGGACATGGCGACTCGCAAGGCGTCGCAGCGTGCGTTGGAGGGTTACGCACCCTACCTGCCTGAACTCTTTGGCGGCTCAGCGGATCTGACCGGCTCGAACAATACGTTTCACTCCGGTTCCCGAGTGCTAGACCCGGAGAGCGGGCAAGGAAACTATCTGCACTTCGGAGTGCGCGAATTCGCGATGGTCGCAATATTGAATGCGCTCGGCCTCCATGGCGGTTTCATCCCCTACGGTGGAACGTTTCTGGTGTTCTCCGATTACGCCAGGAACGCATTGCGCATGGCCGCACTGATGAAGGCGCAGAACATTCTCGTCTTCACTCATGACTCGATCGGGCTAGGCGAGGATGGTCCTACCCATCAGCCGATCGAACATCTGGCGAGTCTGCGAGCCATGCCGAACATGTCCGTGTGGCGGCCCTGTGACGCCGTAGAGACGGCCGTAGCCTGGCGCGCCGCGCTCGAACGCACGACCGGACCGACCAGTCTGATCCTGACCCGGCAAAGTGTCCCCCACATCCCGCGGACGGCGGATCAGATCGACGCCGTGGGCCGGGGCGGTTACATCCTCCTGGATAGCGACGGTGAGCCGGAGCTGATCCTGATCGCGACCGGGTCGGAGGTCGGCCTGGCAATGTCCGTCGCCGGCCGGGTCCAGCAGGACGGCCGCCGCGTGCGCGTGGTGTCCATGCCCTGCACCGACGCTTTCGACCGGCAGCCGGACGACTACCGGAACCACGTCTTGCCGGCAACGGACGCCAGGCGTCTCGTGATCGAAGCGGGCGCCGCGGATGGATGGTGGCGCTATGTCGCGGGCAAGGGAGACGTCGTCGGTATCGACCGCTTCGGCCAGTCTGCCCCCGCCGCCGCTCTGTTCGAAGACTACGGCTACACCGTCGACGCGATTACCGCAGCAGCTGAGCGAGTGCTCACACAGAGCTAGGAGACTTTGATGCCCCTGAAGATTGCGATCAACGGCTATGGCCGGATCGGCCGAAATGTATTGCGTGCGCTGTATGAGGGTAAGCGGCGTAGTGAGCTTCGGATCGTCGCCCTGAACGATCTCGGCGATGTCAATACGAACGCGCACTTGACGCGATACGACTCGACTCACGGCGCGTTTCCATTCGACGTGCAGGTCGGTGACGACGAGTTGATCGTGGACGGCGATCGAATCAGGGTCTGCGCGGAAAGGGACCCTGCCAAGCTGCCGTGGAAGGAGCTCGGTGTCGATATCGTCTTGGAGAGTACCGGTTTCTTTGCCTCCAAAGAGAAATCGTCGGCTCATCTCGCAGCGGGTGCGAGCAAGGTGGTCATTTCCGCGCCGGCGGGTACCGGCGTGGATGCCACGATCGTCTACGGAGTGAACGATCACATACTGAAGTCCGCCGACGAGATCATTTCGAACGCGTCGTGCACGACCAATTGCCTGGCGCCGCTGGCCAAGGTCCTGAATGAAACGGTCGGGATCGAACACGGTGTGATGACGACGATCCACGCCTACACCAACGACCAGGTGCTGACTGACGTGTATCACTCCGATTTACGCCGTGCCCGCTCCGCGACGCAGTCGATGATCCCGACGAAAACGGGCGCGGCCGCGGCGGTAGGCTTGGTCCTGCCGGAGCTCGATGGCCGTCTCGACGGCTTCTCTATGCGCGTGCCAACGATCAACGTATCGGTCGTCGATTTGACCTTCAGAGCCGGACGCGAGACGACCAGCGAGGAGATCGACCAGGCGATGCGCGCCGCAAGTGACGGCGAGCTCAAGGGTATCTTGACGTACTGCGACGAGCCGCTGGTGTCCGTTGACTTCAACCACAATCCCGCCTCTGCGATCTACGATGCCAGCTTGACGAAAATACTCGGAGGAAGGTTGGTAAAAGTTTGCGCTTGGTATGACAACGAGTGGGGTTTCTCCAACCGCATGCTCGATACGACCCTCGCTCTTGCCAACGCGACGTAGATTAAGGGCTGGATAGATGGCGCTTGCCGTCAAGCGCATGACCGAGCTTCAACTCGACGGGCGACGGCTCCTGATACGTGAAGATCTGAACGCGCCGATTAAAGACGGCAACTTGACGAGCAGCAAACGGCTTAGCGCGGCGCTGCCGACCATCGAATATGCGCTCCAGCACCGTGCGCGTGTGGCACTGGTCTCACATCTGGGGCGACCGAAGGAAGGGTCCGTCGATGCCGCGTTGTCGCTCGCACCGGTAGCCGCACTGCTCGCCGAGCTACTCGGGCGCCGGGTCCCGCTCGTGACCGACTGGCTGGACGGCATCGATATAGAGCCGGGCAGCGTCGTGTTGTGTGAAAACGTCCGTTTCCAGGTCGGCGAGACGGCCAACGATGACGCGCTTGCACGGCGGCTGGCGGCGTTATGCGACATCTACGTCATGGATGCCTTCGGGACGGCGCACCGGGCGCACGCGAGTACGCACGGTGTTGCGCGCTACGCACCAGTCGCGTGCGCGGGACCGCTTCTGGTTGGCGAACTCGAAGCGCTGGCCGAAGCGCTGGACGACCCCGTCCGCCCGGTCGTCGCCATCATCGGCGGCTCGAAGGTTTCTACGAAGCTGGAAGTCCTGGGTACGCTCGCAGCGAAGGCCGACGAACTAATCGTCGGCGGCGGTATTGCCAATACGCTGCTCGCAGCAACCGGGGCTGAGGTCGGGCGGTCCCTCCAGGAGGCGCAGATGCGCGGCTTCGCGGCCAGGCTGCTGGCAGGGGAGTTCGGCCGGGCTTCGGTTCCGCTGCCGACCGACGTCGTCGTGGCCGAGTCTATCGATGCCGGCGTCCGCGGCACGGTCAAGTCCGCGGATGCCGTCGCGGAGCGGGATATGATCCTCGACATCGGTCCAGAGACGGCGCATGCGTATGGTGAGCGTCTGAGCCGAGCCGGGACCATCCTCTGGAACGGGCCGGTCGGCGTATTCGAACATCCCGAGTTCTCTCGGGGGACTGGGCGCATCGCGCGAGCGATCGCCGACAGTAAGGCCTTCTCCATCGCCGGCGGTGGGGAGACGCTCGCCGCGATCGAGCAGTACGGCGTCGTCGATGACATCTCCTATATCTCCACCGGCGGCGGCGCGTTCCTGAAATTTCTCGAGGGCAAGCCGTTGCCGGCGCTAGAGATATTGGCGGCTCGTGCCTGAGGTGTCCGCCCCGCCGTCTAGGCTGACCGGTCCAGGGAGGCAGCTGCTGCTGGACGCGTTCCATTGCGCCGTGGCCGCCGCGTCTGCTCGCAACTGTCTGACCGCCGACCGGCTCCTGCAGGGTGACGCCTTGGTCCTCGGTACCGGCAAGGCGTCGGCAGCGATGGCTGTTGCCGTTAACGAGCAGCTGACGGGTGCGGTCCGCGGGCTAGTCGTGACCCGGTACGGCCATGGCTTACAGCCCGCGGAGACCGCTGGTCCGATCGAGATACTGGAGGCTGGACACCCGCTGCCAGACGAGGCGAGCGCCGCCGCCGGACGGAAGCTCCTGCGCCTCGCCCGGACGATCGGTTCGACCGAGACGTTGTTGTTCCTGGCATCGGGGGGTGGTTCGGCGTTATCCGTCGCGCCGCTCGGCTCGGTCACGCTTGAGCAGAAGCGCTTAGTGACCGACTACCTGATGCGTAGCGGCGCCGACATCCGGGACATCAATTGCGTACGCAGACGCCTTTCCGCGCTGAAGGGCGGGCGACTCGCCGCGGCGGCACGTCCTGCGCGTGTAGTGACATTGGCGATCTCGGATGTGCCCGGGGACGAGCTCAGCGATATCGCCTCCGGGCCGACGATTCCCGATCCGACGACGGCTGAGCAGGCGCTCGAGATACTGGAGCGTTACGAGTACCCGGGCCGTGACGAACTGGCGTCGGTGTTGGCGGAGCCGCGATTCGAATCCCCGCGACCGGGCGATCCGGCGTTCGCGTCCGATCAGGCACGCATCATCGCTTCCGCGAAGACGGCCTTGGATGCTGCGCAGGGTCTGCTCGAGGCACAGGGGTTTACCGTGCGCCGGCTCGGCGATCATCTGACCGGCCGTGCGCACGAACTGGGTCGAGAGCATGCGGGCATCGCCACCGAGATAGCGGCACCGGGCACACGTGTCGCGCTGCTATCGGGTGGCGAGACCGGCGTGGTGGTTACCGGTAAAGCCGGCCGCGGCGGCCGCAACCTCGAGTATCTTGCCGGCTTGGCGCTCGAGCTCGACGGGCATGAGAATATCGTCGCGCTTGCGGCCGACACGGACGGAATCGACGGCAACGCAGACCATGCCGGGGGTGTCGTCGTGCCCGAGATCCTTCCCCTCGGTAGAGATGCGGGCGTCGATCTCGATCTACTGCTGGCGAAGAACGATACGTATCGTTACTTTCAAGCGTGTAAGCTACTCGTCGAAACCGGCCCGACGAGAACCAACGTCAATGATTTTCGTCTGATTCTGATCAACCCCTTGGCTTAGGAGCCTGGTTGTGGCTAGCGAAGACACGACATCCCCGCGCCGCCGCACGAAGATCGTCGCTACCCTCGGCCCGGCGACCGACGATGCGGCCGTACTGGAGGAGCTTATTCGGGCCGGCGCAGATGTCTTGAGAATCAACTTCTCTCATGGGGACGCCGACGATCAGGCGACGCGTGTGGAGACAGTACGCACGGTGGCGGCGAAGGTCGGCCATAACGTCGCCATCATGGGTGATCTGCAGGGCCCGAAGATTCGGATTGAGGCATTCGTTTCGAGCCCGATTACGCTAGTCGACGGTCAAGACTTCACGTTGGACACAGCGATGGATCCGAGCCAGGGCACGGAGGAATGCGTCGGCGTGGCCTATCCCGATCTCGTCAGCGACGTGACTACCGG
>JAZFPW010000081.1:0-7692 GCA_036444815.1 Gammaproteobacteria bacterium | reverse complement strand
CCGGAAGTACCCGACGCCGCCTGCATATAGAATGTATTGAAGTCGTTGTAGTTACCGCGCCCGTAGTTCGGCGCCTGCCGGTCAAGCCGCGCGATCGTGCCGGCGAGGAATGACATTCGCTCTCCGGCATCATTGCCGACGACCCGGATCTCACGGCCGATCTGAGCGGCCTCCGGAACCAGCGGCAGTTCAGCCGGCTGTATGAACGTCAGATGCTCCGGGTCGTAACGGAAGAAGCCGAAGTCGTGGACCGGATCGCGGTAAACCGGCACGAGTTCCACTTCCTCCTGATTAAGAAAGATCGCCTGCGCCACGACCGGCCCCGGCGTGACGACATGACGGTTCGTCAAGATCAAGCCCCGTTTCGCATCGACGACGAAACCGGTCGCCTGGCTGGACTGGTTGCGCCCGGTATCGAAGGCTCGAGTGCTGTCTACCTGGATCGTGACCACGCCGGACGAGATCTGCTCCAGCGTCTCGTTCCAGGTCGGCTCCTGAGCCGCGGTCGTCACGGTCGCAGCGGCGATGGCCGCGAACGCGGAATAGGTGAAAATACGTCTCATAGGGCTCAATTGTACGGGTCGCATCGTTAGTGTGACCAGTACGATACCTGTTTTCTCCCTACTCGGGGCTTTAATCTCCGGCGACGTTGGTGATCTGCGCGTTACCCCGCGTCTCCGGGGGCGAATATCGGACATCCAGCTGTCGGGCGGCGCGCACATCATCCAACCGCCTCACCGGCGTAGTCACCGGCGCAGCCTTGCACTTCGCGACGTCTGTTGTGGCCTCGGCGAGAATCTCCGTCATTGCAGCGACGAACTCGTCCATCGTTTCCTTGCTTTCCGTCTCGGTCGGCTCGATCAACAGACACTCCGGAACGAGAAGCGGGAAGTAAGTCGTCGGGGCGTGCATGCCTCGATCCAGGAGTGCTTTGGCGAAGTCCATCGCAGTCACACCGCTCGACTTTGCTTGCCGCTTCAGCGTGACGAGAAACTCATGGCTGGCCCGACGGTCCGGAAACGCGATGTCGAAGCCTGCCTTGCTGAGCAGCGCCATGACATAGTTGGCGTTCAATACCGCATAGTCGGCGACGCGCTCTATCCCTTCCCGCCCGAGCAGCCGCATATAGATGTAGGCTCGCAACAAGACACCGGCATTGCCCATGAATGCCGATAGGCGACCGATACTCTTGGGCAGATCCGACTGATCGAGCCAACGGAAACCTTCAGCCGTCGAGTCGACGACGGGAACGGGCAGAAAAGCTTTGAGCGTCTCACCGGCGCCGACCACACCGGAACCGGGGCCGCCGCCGCCATGCGGCGTCGCGAACGTCTTGTGCAGATTGATATGCATGACGTCGAAGCCCATCTCGGCCGGAAGGACTTTGCCGAGTATCGCGTTGAGGTTCGCGCCGTCGTAATAAAGGAGTCCGCCGGCGCCGTGGATGATCTCGGCTATAATCTTGATGCTTCTGTCGAAGACCCCCAATGTCGATGGGTTCGTCAGCATGATCCCGGCCGTCTGCGGCCCGACGAGTTCCCGTAGGGCATCGAGATCGACATCGCCGTCTGCGCGCGTCGCCACTTCCTTGACCGTGCACCCGCACATCGTTGCTGTCGCCGGATTCGTTCCATGCGCCGCGTCCGGCACGATGATCTCCGTGCGGCCGACGTCGCCACGGTCAACGTGGTACGCACGGATCATTCCGACCCCGGCGAGTTCTCCTTGGGCGCCTGCCATCGGCGTTAACGAGAACGCCGACATGCCGGTCATGGATTTCAGCATCTCCTGCAGTTCGAACAGGCAGGCCATGAATCCCTGCGACGAGCTCTCGGGCGCCAACGGGTGCCGCTGTGTGAAGCCCGGCAACATCGCGAATGAGTTGCAGCCGCGCGGATTGTATTTCATCGTGCACGAGCCCAGCGGATAGAAATGGGTGTCGATCGAGAAGTTCATCTGGGATAAGCGCGTGTAGTGGCGCACGACGTCCAACTCCGACGCTTCCGGCAACAGGGGCGGCTCGCTGCGAAGAAACTGCGCCGGAATTTCATGAGGGGCCTCGTGCCGAGGGAACTGAGCACCCGCCGATCTACCCGGCCGGCCGCGCTCGAATATCAGTGGCTCGCTCATCGTGCTCCTCCTGCGGCTTCGATCTGCTGTCCAAGCGCCTGAACATAGGTGTGGATGTCTTCAGCGGTCTTCGTTTCGGTCGCGCAGACCAACAAACAGTCCGCAAGCGCCGGGTACCAGGATGACAGCGCAACTCCGGCCAGTATGCCCTGCCGGCGCATTCCCTCGATCACGGCGGACGCACGCACCGGTAAGCGGAGCACGACTTCATGGAAATACGGTGCTGTAAAGGCCGGCTCCACACCATCGAGCTGCGCCGCAGCCGCGGCCAATGCACGTGTCTTCGTATGGCTTTCGACTGCGACGCGTCGCAGGCCCTGGGGCCCCAGCAGACTCATGTAGATCGTGGCCGCCGTCACCATCAGACCCTGGTTGGTGCAGATGTTGGAGGTCGCTCGCGAGCGTCGAATGTGCTGCTCACGCGCCTGCAGTGTGAGCGTAAAGCCCCGCTTGCCTTCCGTGTCGAGTGTTCGGCCAACGAGCCTGCCGGGTAACTGCCGCACGAGTGCCTCGCGACAGGTCAGAAAACCAAAGTACGGCCCACCGGAACTCAAAGGCACACCGAGCGGTTGACCCTCGCCACACACGATCGGCACGCCGTCACGACCCCATTCTCCCGGCGGCCGCAACAGGCCTAACGACGTCGGATTGACGAGCGCGATCCCGAGCGCGCCCTGGTCCGCTGCCCAAGCCGCGATTTCATCGGCCTGCTCCAGCACGCCGAAGACATTCGGCTGCGGAATCACGACGGCAGTGATGTCCGTCCCGGCGTGGGTTCGCAGCGCCTCCAGATCCGTCCGGCCGGTGCTGGGATCATAGGGAACCTGGACGAGTTCGATGCCCTGACTTGCGGTGATCGCTTTAGCGACAGCCGCATAGTGAGGGTGCACACTCTGCGGGATCAGCACCCTCTTCGATTTCGACGCACGCTCGACCCTGACAGCCATGAGCACAGCTTCGGCCAGCGCAGAGGCGCCGTCGTACAGCGACGCGTTCGAAATGTCCTGCCCAGTCAGGCTCGCCATCATCGTTTGATACTCGTAGATGACCTGCAGGGTCCCTTGGCTCGCTTCGGCCTGATACGGCGTATAGGCGCTATAGAACTCGCCGCGCGTCGTCAGCTCCCACACGGCCGCCGGAATGTGATGCTCATAGGCGCCGGCACCGAGAAAATTCAGCTCGACCCGGTCCTTGTCGGCTTGCCGGCGCATCAGGCGTCCAACTTCGTACTCCGAGACGGCGGCGGGAATGTCCACGAGGCTCCCGCAGCGAAGCTCCTCCGGAATCTCATCGAACAGGCTTTCGATAGCGTCGACGCCGATGGCCTGCAGCATGAGCTGCGTGTCGTGGTCGGTGTGAGGAATGAAAGGCACGGTCTGGTCCCCCGCTCTCAGAAGTGCGACTCGGCTACGAAGCGTTCATAGTCCTCGCTACCTAACAGATCGTCCAACTGTGCGGGCGTGTCCGGCCTGATACGAAACAGCCAGCCTTCGCCGTACGGGTCTGTATTGATGAGTTCCGGAGAGTCCACCAACGCCTGATTGGTCGCAACGATCGTGCCGGACAGCGGGATATAGACATCCGAAGCGGCCTTCACGGACTCCACGACGGCACCTGCATCGCCCGTGTCTACCACAGTGTCGTCCTCGGGAAGTTCCACGAAGACCAGATCCCCGAGAGAGACCTGAGCATGGTCGGTGATACCAACCTCTATCGTCCCGTCGTCCTGCTCGCGGAGCCATTCGTGCTCTTTCGTATATTTCAATCCAGCCGGAATGTCGCTCATCGGTCGATCTCCTTCATGCGCCTTATTCTATAGATCTACTTGGATTTCCCCGTGCCTGACAAACGGCGGCTTGACGATGCGCACCGCATGACGGCGATTCCGAATGACCACCTCGCCGTCTCTGCCTACATCGACCGGCAGCCTGGCGAGCGCGACCGAGCGAGCCAGCGTCGGCGAGAATGTGCCACTCGTGACAATGCCCTCACCTCCCGTCGTGCTCACGGCGTAACCGGCTCTAAGGACGCCCTTGCCTTCGAGAATCAATCCGGCCTGCTCGAACTCCACGCCAGTAGCGGCCTGACGCTCGAGCGCGCTGCGGCCGATGAAGTCGCGATCGGTCTTCGTATCGACGGTCCAGCTGAGACCACATTCCAGCGGGCTGACAGTCTCGTCCATATCCAGGCCATAGAGATTCAGCCCCGCCTCCAGGCGGAGCGTATCCCGCGCGCCCAGCCCACACGCCACGATACCTAACGCATGCAACTCGGCCCACAGCGCCGGAGTCTGCGCACCGGCAACGATGATTTCAAACCCGTCCTCGCCGGTGTATCCGGTGCGGGCAACCAACGTATCGTCGTCTCGACGCGCGCGGAACGGCGCCAACGCGAGCAACGCCTCTCCGTCCGGGAGTGTTCGGGCCACGAGCTCTCGCGCCTGCGGCCCCTGCACCGCGAGCATAGCCAGGTCCGGCCGCTCCAGGATTTCCAGAGAACGACTAGCGGCCTGCTCGGCTAACCACGCGAGATCCCTATCCCGCGTCGCCGCGTTGACGACGAGCCGGAAGCCGTCGTCTGACAGTCGATAAACGATCAGATCGTCCAAGATCCCACCATCTTCGCGCAGCATGCAACTGTACAACGCCTGGCATTGCCCGTTTTGCGTACGGAGCTTGTCGACGTCGTTTGCAAGGATGTAGCGGAGGTAGCGCTCGGCGTCGGCACCGGACACGTCCACGACGGTCATGTGGGAGACATCGAATAACCCGGCATGCTTGCGCACGGCATGGTGCTCTTCTATCTGCGACGCGTAATACAGCGGCATGCTCCAGCCGCCGAACTCCACCATGCGAGCTCCCAAGCCGATGTGAGCCTCGTACAACGGTGTGTGTTTTACTCCGGGCATCGCTAGTCACCACAAAAAAACGGCGAGCCTATGGCTCGCCGCTCCTCTGTCCTGATACCTGAGAGATTAAGCGCAACGCACGCGCCGCTCACCTTCGGTGGACCCTAGGGTCAGGGTCGCTCTCCAGAGTCAATCAGGCTCTGCCGTCCTTTTGCCTGAGCGTTTCCGAGCGGTGGTTGCGCCTTCGGCGCTTCGCCGAAGCGAAATCTCTCCGGCAGGCCTTGTGATTGCGCCCGCGATGATAACTCAACTCCCTCTCGGTCTCTACACAACGTGACCGTCTCTTCAGGCCAAGCGCGCTCTGGCTGCACTGGGCAACTCGCCGGTAAGACCCAACGCTTCTCGCATCAGCCGATTCTTGGCGATCGGTGCCGCGTTCATTGCAGACAGCCCCGCGGCCCTCAGGGGCCTGAACATCGGGCCCGGGAGCTGGAACAGCCGATGCAACGCATCCATTCCCAGCAACATCTTGAGATTGCCGCCTTTGCGCTGACGCTCGTAGCGCCGTAGTACGCGCAGGTCGCCAGGGTCCTCTCCGCGGCTCAACGCGGACACTATCGTATCGACCAACGCGGCAGCATCGAGTAGCCCGAGATTCATCCCTTGCCCGGCCAGGGGATGGACCGTATGTGCCGCGTCGCCCACCAGCGCGACGCGCGCGCAACAATACCGACGCGCGTGCGACACCCGCAGTGGGAAGCTCGCCCGCGATGCGCTGGGTTCGATCGTTCCGAGCACGCCGCCGCTCGCTGTCTGCAACTCGTCGATGAACGTTTGCTCCGCTGCGGCCGACAAGCGCTGCGCGTTCTCAGAACTCGTCGACCAGACCACCGAGCTCCTACCGTCGAGCAACGGGAGGAACGCCAGCGGCCCGTCAGGCAGGAAGCGCTGCCAGGCCGTTTCGGCGTGAGAGATCGCGGTCGCCACGTGCGTGACCACAGCATGCTGCCCATAGGACACGGCCGTCACCGGCAGCTCCAGCAAACGCCGCACCGTGGATGCGCTGCCGTCGGCCGCTATCAACACCGTGGCCTGCAGCGTTTCGCCGGTCTGCGTTTCGAGCTCTACGGCTCGCTTCCCTGGGCGAACCGCCGCAAGCTCGACCCCGACACGCAACTCCACGTTAGCCGCCGCATTCAGCACGCCGAACAGCCTATCCCGGATCAGCCGATCCTCGACGATGTGGCCGAGATCGGGCTCACCCAACTCCGCGCTATCGAACGACAGGGAGCCCAGTCGTTCCGCGTAGTCGCCCTCCCAGACGTGCATGCGCCGATAAGGGCTCGCGCGAGCCGCCGTAATCTGTTGCCAGACGCCGAGGTGCTCGAAGATGTGTTGCGATGCTCTGGAGAGGGCATAGACCCGGAGATCCATCTCCTCCGGATCCCAGGCGGGAGCGGCACGGGGCTCCAGGACACGAATCCGCAACGCGTCGCCATGCGGACTCGCCGACAATAACGCGGCGACCGTCAAACCAACCGGACCCGCGCCGACGATGACGACCGACTTGTCCTTAGCACGCGTCATCAGTTCATCAGCTCCGGGCTATCTTGTGGTCCAACAAGGCTATATTGATGAACCACTAGGGCATCAATGGCAAGCCTCGAGCCAGGCGGGAGAGCCGGCCGGACAGGCCCATCGTCTGCCGGGCCAGCGCCGCTTTCGCACCCGGGACCAGATCGAAGGCCATCAGCCCGAGCCCCCTGGAGGCGGCTAACGGCAATGCGCCGTAGCCAAACAAGCGAATCAGCCCATGTGTCAGCGCCGCGACCCTCTTCTGGTCCTGTTCCCGCCAACGCCGATAGCGGTCCAGGACATCCGCCGACCCCGGATCGTCAGCGACGGTCTGCCCAGCGAGGCGTTCAGTGAAAATCTCCGCCAGCGAGGCCACGTCTCGCAACGCGAGATTGAAGCCCTGCCCCGCGACGGGATGAAGGTTGACGGCCGCGCTGCCGATCAGCACCGCACGCGAGCCGATGACCGCCGCGCTTCGCAGACGCGCCAACGGGTACGCGGCCCGGGAACCGGTGCGGGTGATCCGGCCCAACCGATAACCAAACGCTGCCTGAAGTTCGCGACGGAACGCCGTGTCTTCGAGCGCCGCGACGCGGCCGGCTTTCTGATGGGATAACGTCCATACGACTGCGACTCGGTCCGCGCTGAGCGGCAGGAACGCCAACGCTCCGTCCTGGGTAAATCGTTCGAACGCACGTCCGGCGTGCGGAATTTCGGTCGCACAATTCAGGATCAATGCCTGTTGCTCGTAAAGGTCTTCGTGCGTGGCGATGGCCAGCTCTCGCCGAACCTGCGAATTAGCGCCGTCTGCAGCGACGACGACTTTCGCGACTATCGACAGTCGCTCCTGTGCCGTCGTCACGTCGGCCTCGACCCGATCGTCACAGACAGTCAGCGACGACAGCTTAGCCGGCGCCAGACACGTGAAGCCGTCAGCCGTATCCAGTGCCCGCCACAACGCGCCGCCGAGTATTCGGTTTTCCAGCGTATAGCCGAGCGCGGCGACCCCCTCGTCCTGTGCGTGGATTCGCGCGGCGCCGAACCGGCCGCATTCGGATATATGAATTGCCCGTATCGGCTCTGCGTCCGCGGCTACTTCTTCCCACAGGCCGAGCGACGCCAGGATACGCTGGCTGCCG
>JAZFPW010000080.1:0-3162 GCA_036444815.1 Gammaproteobacteria bacterium | reverse complement strand
TGACCGCACACCCCACCGAGGTGACGCGACGCACGTTGCTGCTGAAGTTCAACCGGATTGCCGACCTGCTCGCCGATCGCGACCGCGGCGACCTGACGGTACCGGAGCGGGAAGAGCTGCTCGAGGGGTTGCGCCGCGAGGTTCACTCCATCTGGGAAACGGATGAGGTGCGACACGAGCCCCCCACGCCGGCCGACGAGGCCCGGCGCGGATTCGTCGTCATCGAGCAGGTCCTCTGGGGCTCCGTGCCGCGCTTCCTGCGTAACGTGGATCGGGTGCTGCTCGAGCTGACCGGGCGCCCGCTTCCCGTCGACGCAGCGCCGTTGCGTTTCGGTTCGTGGATGGGCGGTGACCGGGACGGCAATCCCAACGTCACGCCGGAAATCACCGAGGAAGTCTGTCTGCTGTCGCGCTGGGTCGCGGCCGATCGTCTCGAACGCGAAGTGCACGCACTGCGCGACGAGCTGTCGATGATCGAGGCCGGGCGCGAGCTCAGAGACAGCGTGGGCCAGGTTCGTGAGCCGTACCGTGTGTACCTGCGCGGCGTGCGCCATCGGCTGCGCGCGACCCGCGATCACATCGAGACCCGGCTGGCCGGACGCGAACCCGACGAGGAGCCGATCTACGAGGGCCACGAGGAGCTGGCCGAGTCGTTGCGATTGTGCCGCCGCTCCCTCCTCGAAACCGGCGAAGATCGGATTGCCGGCGGACGCCTGCTCGACCTGCAGCGGCAGCTGGCATGTTTCGGGCTGTCGCTCGTACGTCTCGACCTGCGCCAGGATGCGGCGCGCCACACCGAGGCTCTCGACGCGGTGACGCGCCGGTTGGGCCTCGGATCCTACGCCGATTGGGACGAGACCGAACGTCAACGATTCCTTTTGCAAAGACTGGATGGCGATTGCCCAAGGATCCCCTTCGATCTCGAAACGAACCCGGCGGTACGGGAGGTCCTCGAGACGTTTCGCATGGCCGCCCGGCAGACCCCCGGCTCGCTCGGCGCGTACGTCATCTCCATGGCGCGCACACCGTCGGACGTGCTCGCGGTGGAGCTCCTGCAGCGGGAGTCACGGGTCCGGCCCTCGCTTCCCGTAGTCCCGCTGTTCGAGACCGTCGACGACCTGCGCGGCGCGGCATCCGCGCTGGGGCAGTTGCTCGACCTGCCCTGGTATCGCGATCGGATCCGCGGCCGGCAAGAGGTGATGATCGGCTACTCGGATTCGGCCAAGGACGGCGGTCGTCTGGCCGCCGCGTGGGAACTGTACACCGCGCAGGAGTCGATGGTGCAAGCCTGCCGTGAGCGCGGCGTGCACTTGACGCTGTTCCACGGGCGCGGCGGCACCGTGAGTCGCGGCGGCGGCCCGACCTACCTCGCGATCCAGTCCCAGCCCCCGGGATCGGTGCAAGGGGACCTGCGGATCACCGAGCAGGGCGAGATGATCCAGGCCAAGTTTGGGCTTCCGGGGATCGCCGAGCGTACGCTCGAGCTGTACACGACCGCAGTGCTCCAGGCCACGAAGCGCCCTGCCCCCCCTGCGCTCGCCGAATGGCGCGACCTGATGGCGCAGCTGGCCCGGAATTCCCGCTCGGTCTATCGCTCGTTCGTCGAGAACGAAGAGTTCATCCGCTACTTCCGTGCTGCCACGCCGGTTGCAGAGCTGGACGGCCTGAACATCGGCAGCCGGCCTTCCCGCCGCCGCGCATCCGGCGGACTCGAGTCGCTGCGAGCGATCCCCTGGGTCTTCGCCTGGACGCAGATGCGCATGATGGCTCCGTCCTGGCTCGGTGTCGGCGAGGCCCTGCAGCAGGCGGTCGACGACGCCAAGCTGCCCATGCTGCGCGAGATGTACCGCGGCTGGCCCTTCTTTCGCTCGACGTTGAGCCTGGTGGAAATGGTGCTGGCCAAGACGGCTCCGCGGATCGCGGAGCTGTACGAGCAACGCCTGGTGCCGAGCAATCTCCGTCCTCTGGGACAGGACCTGCGCCGGCGCCACACCCGGACGGTCGATGCGCTGCTGGCGGTCACCGGCCAGGAGCGGTTACTCGAGGAAAACCCCGTCCTGCGCCGTTCGATCGACGTGCGCAACCCTTACGTCGATCCGATCAACCTGGTTCAGGTCGAGCTGTTACACCGCCTGCGCAGCTCGGGCGGCGACGAGCGTCTTCGCGACGCGCTGCTGGTGACCATCAACGGCGTCGCAGCCGGTATGCGCAACACGGGGTAGATTTGAGGTGTCCACCCGGGTGTCCTTACTCCTCGGACTGTAGAGCACTCCTGAGGTTTGCCGCTGTCGTCGCTCCGCGGAAACCGATTGATCCCGGCAGGGCGGAGGTGCCACCTATCGACTCTCGAGGACGCCAACCGGTACCTCGCCGGGCATCCCGTTGATCTTGTGTTTCTCGATCTCGACCTCCCCATGCCCCCTACCGAGTAGAATCCTTCCAGCGTTTCTATCCGAACCTGACGGCGACGGTTCCGCATGAGGACAACAAGAGGTCATGAACGCGGCACGCACCCCAAGAAGGACCTTCGGAAGCGCGGCACTCCGTCGGGTCGGCCGCGGTCGATTGTGGTGTCTCGTCGAGATCGGGCTGCTGTTCGCCCTTCTGATGGCATGCGGCGCGGATCGTCCTCTGGTCGAACGGTACGAGCAGGGCGAATGGGAGCCGGCCCCCTTCGAGGTCGCCTCGATGGGCGGCCAGCGTGCCGCCGCGACGGT
Source organism: Gammaproteobacteria bacterium (assembly GCA_036444815.1). Lineage (GTDB taxonomy): Bacteria > Pseudomonadota > Gammaproteobacteria > Steroidobacterales > Rariloculaceae > SMWC01. The sequence continues at coordinate 445 of JAZFPW010000080.1, read as the reverse complement.
CACCTTCGTGCTGCGGCTCGAGGACGAAACGGGCGGGCGCATGATCGTCGAGGGGACCGTCGAGATCAACCCTCAGGCAAAACTGGTCGGAGGGGGCTGGGTCGAAAAGCGTGGGGCGACGACCCGATCGGGCATCCTGTCGTCCGCGGTCGTCGACTTCTTCGGAGGCCAGGGCGACCGGCCCTCGCTCGGCGGGCAGTTCACACTTTCCGCCGACGAGATCCCGGTCTACCGTGTCAACCTACCGGCAACCCTGTTGACCACCGCGCGTTAGCGGGGGATCGAGAGTGACCGCACGAACGTGGTACTCGTCGTGAGGGCTTGAGAACAAATGGTGCCGGAGCCGGGAGTCGAACCCGTAGTGTGCCGAAACTGGATCGTCGGTTATTTGGCGGGATGTCAGCACTTTGAGGACGCTCCGCCGCACCGTTTGCGGTTGTCATTC
>JAZFPW010000079.1:0-2032 GCA_036444815.1 Gammaproteobacteria bacterium | reverse complement strand
TCACGCTCGCGACCAGACGCACCTTGCCCTCCTCCACGGCGCCGAGCACGACGACGCCGGAGCCGAGCTGGTCCTTGAGCTTGTCTGCCGCCTCGCGCAGCGCTTTGGAGTCGGCCCCATCGAGGCGCGCGGCGAGCACCTTGATCCCGCCGATGTCTCTGACGGTCTCGAGCAGATCCCGCCCGCCCCCGGTCGCGAGCCGGCCCTTCAACGTCTGCAGCTCCCGCTCCAGCGCGCGGTTGCGCTCCACGAGCGCGCCGACCTTGTCCGCGACATCGTCGCGCCCGCCCTTGACGAGACCCGCTACAGTCTTCAGCAACGCCGCATTCGTCTGTGTCCACGCCACGGCCGCGGAGCCCGTGACGGCTTCGATACGCCGGACGCCGGCCGCGATGCCGGTCTCCGACGTGATCTTCAGCAGCCCGATGTCGCCCGCGCTGCCGACGTGAGTTCCGCCGCAGAGTTCCGTCGAGAAGTCGCCCAACGTCAAGACGCGCACGTCCTCAGCGTACTTGTCGCCGAAGAACGCCAGCGCGCCGCTGGCGATGGCCTCCCGGTAGGGCATGACTTTCGTTTCGGCGGTAGCGTTCGAACGGATCTGATCGTTGACGACGGCCTCGAGGCGCTCGAGCTCGTCAGCCGTCAGCGCTTCGTAATGGGAGAAGTCGAAGCGCAGCCGGTCCGGCGCGACGAGCGAACCCTTCTGCTGGACGTGCTCACCCAACACGTCTCGGAGTGCCGCGTGCAACAGATGAGTCGCCGAGTGATTCAGGACGATCGCCGCGCGCCGGTCGCCATCGACTCGCGCCTCTACCGACTCGCCGACGTTCAGGCGGCCGTCCAGTAGCTGGCCCAGGTGTCCATGAGCGGCGCCCACCTTCTGTGTGTCGTCGACGCGGAATTGCGCCGCCTTACCCGCGAGCGACCCCGTGTCGCCGACCTGACCGCCGCCTTCGGCGTAGAACGGTGTCTTGTCCAGGACCACGACGGCGGCCGTGTCCGGCTCGAGGACATCGACAGGCTGGCCGTCGACGAAGACGGCGACGACGTCACCGCGACCGGTCAGCGTGTCGTAGCCGAGGAACTCGCTGGCCGCATCGACGCGAGGAAGATTAGACGTATCGACGGTGAAACGACTGGCCTTGCGCGCCCGCTCCCGCTGCGCAGCCATCGCCGTCTCGAAGCCGGCATGATCGGCGGTGAAGCCACGCTCCCTGGCGACATCCGCCGTCAGATCTTCCGGGAACCCGTACGTGTCGTAGAGCTTGAACACCGCTTCACCCGGAATGACGCCGCCCTTGGCCAGGCCTTTCATCGTGTCCTCGAGAATCCGCATTCCCTGTGACAGCGTCTCGGCGAAGCGCTCCTCTTCCTGACGGAGCACGCGCTCGACATGCTCGGTCGACTTCGCGAGTTCGGGATACGCGGCACCCATCTGCGCTTCGACAGGCTGCACGAGCCTGTGGAAGAACGGCTCGTCCACACCGAGTTTGTAGCCGTGCCGAAGCGCGCGCCGGATGATTCGGCGCAACACGTAGCCGCGGCCCTCGTTGCCGGGCAACACGCCATCGACGATCAAGAATGCGCAGGCGCGAATATGATCGGCGATTACGCGTAACGACTTGCTGTCCGGATCCTTGGCCCCGGTGACGTCGATGGCGGCCTCGATCAGCGCGTTGAACTGGTCGATTGCAAAGTTGGAATGCACGCCCTGCATGACCGCGGCCAGGCGTTCCAGGCCCATGCCGGTGTCCACCGACGGTTTGGGCAACGGCGCGAGCTCCCCGGCCTGATCGCGATTGAACTGCATGAACACGAGGTTCCAGAGCTCGACATAGCGATCGCCATCCTCTTCGGACGAGCCGGGCGGGCCGCCGGCGAGATCGGCGCCGTGATCGTAGAAAATCTCGCTGCACGGGCCGCAGGGACCCGTATCGCCCATGGCCCAGAAATTATCCTTACTGCCGAGGCGGCTGAACTGCGCCGGACGGACGCCGATATCGTTGAGCCAGATCTCCGCAGCCTCGTCGTC
>JAZFPW010000078.1:0-4516 GCA_036444815.1 Gammaproteobacteria bacterium | reverse complement strand
CCTCAATCCGGGCGTTGGACATTTCCACGAGCCGCCGGACGATGTACAGGCCGAGCCCCGTGCCCGGCGTGGAGCGGCGTAATTCGTCACCGAGCCGATAGAACTTCTCGAAGATCATGACGGCGTCTTCGGCCGGGAAGCCGAGGCCATCGTCGGCGACGGAGAACTCTACCCGGTCGCCGGCCCGTTCGGCGTGCAGCCGGACGGCGTGCCCGTGGCCGGCGATGCTGGCTTTGACCGCGTTGTCGAGCAGGTTGCGCAACACGGTCTCGAGCGTTGTGCGGTCGGCGCTGACGCGTAAGCCTTCCGGCACGTCGACGTGTATCTCGATGTCATGGTGCCGTGCGCGGCCCGCCAGCTCCTCGACGCATGACTCGGCCACGCTGCGCAACGGCAGGGCTTCGGGCGTCAGCTCCATGCGGCCTTCCTCGACACGCGTCGTCTCGAGCAGGTTGTCGACCATGCGCAGCAGCCGTTCGCCATCGTCGAGCAGGCGGTTCCCCAGGCGTTGGATATCGGCATCGTCGTCGCGCAGCAGCAGCGTCTCCGTCGACAGCCGCATGCTCGCGAGCGGGCTCTTGAACTCGTGCGACACGGCGGCGAGAAAGTTCTGCTGCCGTGCGCGCAGCTCCGCATCGTGGCGGATCGTGCGCGTCAGGATCGTCAGGCCGCCCAGCAACACCAGCAGGAAGAAGCCGCCCTCCCAGGCGAAGCGGTTGATGCGCGACGACGTCTCGCTGTCGAGTTGGGCGCCGACATCGGCGTTGACCACGGCCGTGCCCGTCTCGGGTGAGATGTCCAGGTGCGGCAGCAGCATCTCGAAGACGTCCGGGTCGTTGCGGTAGAACGCGGTCACGGCTTGTGCATCGGATTCGTACAACACCGCGAGCTGGTCGTGCACGCTACGGGTGTAGGCCAGGTGATCCGTGATCCAATAGGCGACCTGGGCGATCGAGATGACCAGCAGCGCGAGGAAACCGAATTGCAACGCCTTGATAGGATCACGCCTGAGAGCCATGGGCTTCTCCAATATCATTTGCCGGGTCGACGTCGTTCAGTACGTGCCCGAGTGTAGCGGCGAATCGGTCGATGTCTTCCTGGGTATGGGCTAAAGACAGGAAACCCACTTCGTAGGCCGACGGCGCCAGCGCGACGCCGCGCGTGAGGAGCGCATGGAAGATGCCGGCATAGGTCTCGCCAGCCGCCGCGGCGATCGCTTCGGCACTGCGCGGCTGCGTGTCGGCGTGCCAGGCTATCCAGAACATCGATCCCAGCCGGCACAGCGTCGCGTCGAGCGGCGCGGCCTCCAGCACGGCGTTCAGGAGGATCTCGAGGTACTGGCCGCGCGCGTCGAGCTGCTTCCAGCCGTCGTTGTCTAGCAGTATCTGCAACGTCTTCAGGCCGGCGGCCATCGCGACCGGGTTGCCCGACAGCGTGCCGGCCTGATAGACGCCGCCCAACGGCGCCAGGTGCCGCATGATCTCCGCGGAGGACGCGAACGCCCCGACGGGCATGCCGCCGCCGATGACCTTGCCGAACGTCGCGATGTCCGGCGTGATGTCGTAGTGCGCGGCCGCGCCGCCCGCGCCGAGACGAAAACCGGAGATCACTTCGTCGAAGATCAACAGCACACCGTGTTCGCTGCATTGTTCTCGCAGCAGCGCGAGAAATTCCGGGCGCTGCAGCAGCAGGCCGTTGTTGGCCGGGACCGGTTCGATGATCACGGTCGCGATGCGCGCGCCTTCGATGCGAAACAATTCCACCAGGGCCACGTCGTCGTCGAGCGGCAGCACGCGCGTCAAGTTCGTGAACTGCTCGGGCACGCCGTCGGACGACGGCCGGCCGAACGTCGCGAGGCCCGATCCGGCGGCCACCAGCAGCGAATCCATATGGCCGTGATAACACCCCGAGAATTTCACGATCAGGTCGCGGCCGGTCGCGCCGCGGGCGAGGCGCACGGCGCTCATGACGGCCTCGGTCCCGGACGACACGAAGCGCACCTGTTCGATCCCCGGATAGCACGCGACGATCGTCTCGGCGAGCTCGATCTCGGCGCGGCACGGTGCGCCGAACGATGTGCCGCGGTGGGCCGCCTCGGTCACGGCCGCGATGACCTCGGGGTGTGCGTGGCCGAGGATCAGCGGGCCCCAGGAGCCGACGAAGTCGAGATAACTACGGCCGTCTTCGTCGACGATCTCCGCGCCGCTCGCCGAACGGATGACCGGCGGCGTGCCGCCGACCGCGCCGAACGCGCGCACCGGCGAGCTTACGCCACCCGGCAACAGGGTCTGCGCCTTGGCGAACCACTCCGCGGAGCCTTCCGTCACAACCAGCCCCCCTGCAACGCATCGCGCGCGTGGTAGGTGATGATCTGATCCGCACCGGCGCGGCGGATCGCGTGGAGGTTCTCGCGCACGACCCGCGCCTCGTCGAGCCAGCCGTTCGCGGCGGCCGCTTTGACCGCGGCGTATTCGCCCGACACGTTGTAGGCCGCAAGCGGCAGCGTTGTCGCGCCGCGCACGGCCTGGATGACGTCGAGATAGGCGAGCGCGGGTTTGACCATCAGCATGTCCGCGCCTTCGGCCTCATCGAGGTCGGCCTCGCGTATCGCTTCGAGCACGTTACGCGCATCCATCTGATAGCTCTGCCGGTCGCCGTGTGCCGGCGTGGAGTCCGCCGCGTCGCGGAACGGCCCGTAGTAGGCCGACGCGTATTTCACGGCGTAGGCGAGCAGCGCGACCTGGTCGTGGCCCTGGTCGTCGAGCGCATCGCGAATGGCCGCGATCCGACCGTCCATCATGTCGGAGGGCGCGACGACATCGGCGCCGGCCTCGGCATGGCTGAGCGCGGTCTTGACGATCGGCCCGAGCGACGCGTCGTTGACGACGCGGCCGTCTTCGATGAGCCCGCAGTGGCCGTGGTCGGTGTACGCGCACAGGCACACGTCGGTCATGACGACGAGGTCGTCGCCGAATTCCGCCTTGAGCAGCGCGACGGCGTTCTGCACGGCGCCGTTTGCATCCCACGCGAGTTGCCCGTCCGGCGTCTTCGTCGCATCGTCCTCGGGATGGCCGAACAACAGCGCGGCACGGATGCCGAGCTCGAGATCCGCGGCGGTCTCGGTGACGAGATTCTCGAGCCCGAGCTGTGAGATCCCGGGCATGGACGGAATCGGCTCCGCGGCTCTCTTTACCGGCAGTACGAAGCGCGGCACGATGAACTGGGACGGCGTGATGTGCGTCTCGGCGACGAGGTCGCGCATGGCCTGCGTCCGCCGCAGGCGTCGCGGCCGCACGCGTCCCGGCAGGGTTATATCTAGCTCGCGCATCTCATGGCCTCCATCAATCCCTCGAGACTCGGGCGCCTCGCCTGGCCGGTCACGGTCAGGCCCGCCGCTTCCGCGGCGTCGTACGTCGCCGGGCCGATCGTAAAGACGGCCGCCGGCCTGTCCAGTTCGACCTGGTTCGTAAAGCCCGTGACCGCCGAGGGGCTCGCGAGAAAAATATTATCCGCGCCCAACGCCGACAGCGCGTGCTTCGGCTCGATCTCGCGGGCCGGAACGGTACGATAAACGTCGAGCCGCGTGCAAATCGCGCCCGCGGGTTCGAGCACGTCTTCGAGCGTCCGTCCGGCGTTCTCGGCGACGGCGATCAACAGCCGCGCCCCCGGGTCCGTCAGCCGCGCATCCAACGCCTGCGCCAGCGATGCGGCCGTGCCCTGTTCGCTGACGAGGTCCGCGTGGCCGAAACGGACGACGGCGGCGTCCGCCGTCGCCGCGCCCACGGCGGCGACCTTCACCTGCTCGGGTAGCGGTGATTTGTCGAACGATGCGTCGTACAGAGCGCAGAACGCCTCGACGCCGCGTCTCGACGTGAAGACGAGCCAGTCCGTCCGCGGCAGCTCGATGGCAATAAGTTCTCGGACCTCCTCGGTGTCGAGTGACTCGCAGCGAATGCAGGGCAGGATCACGGCCGTCGCGTCCACCGCGTCGAGCTCTCGCGCCCATTGCGCGCAGTCCTCCGCGGTGCGCGTCAGCAAGACGCTCTGTCCGGCCAGCGGTTTCATGACTCGCGCAAGGTCTCCCACGCCATGTCGACGACGGCGTGCGGATCCCTGTCCCGGGCTTTGGCCGCGATCAGCCGGCCGTCGCGCTCGAGCATCGCGAAGAGCTCGAGCGTGCCGTCGCCACTGCTCGCTTCCTTGCAATACGCGCCGAACGCGACGTCGCAGCCGCCTTCGACTTTGGTCAGCAACGCCCGTTCGACGGCGACGGTGAGTTGCGTCGGGCCATGCGCCAGGACGCTCAACGTCGTGACCAGGTCCTCGTCCGCGGCGCGGCATTGCAACGCCAGGGCACCCTGCGCCGGCGCGGGCACGAACGACTTCGGGTCGAGCCGCGCGACGATCCGTTCGTCGAGGCGTAAGTCGGGGCGATCCTCGAGCGTCGAGCCTTGCAGCCGGACGACGCCGGCGGCCGCGACGATGACGCCGTCGAAGTCGTCGTCCAGGCGGCCGA
>JAZFPW010000077.1:0-5476 GCA_036444815.1 Gammaproteobacteria bacterium | reverse complement strand
CAGGTAGCCGTAGCCGGTCGAGGCCTCGAAACAGACCGCAAACGGCTTGCGGATCTTTCCCACTTCCTCGAGGACCTTGGACCACGGCCCCTTGATCGTCCGGCTCAGGAGTTTTTGTCCTCGGTGGTCGAGAACGCAGATTGTGGATTGCCTCCAGTGGGCATCTAGGCCAACATACCGCATAGCAAGCCTCCTTTCGCTCTTCGAGAGCTCCTGTCGATTAACCCTCGAAGGTTAACCGAGAGGGGGCTTGCTACATAGATTCACCCAGATGGACACCTGAGTCGGCGGGCCCCACCCAGTGTTCACTCGAGTACGAGCTCTCCGGGAAACCCGGGGCGGTTCAGGATTCCCATAGCGGGATCTCGTGGCGGGCCACAACCTCAGCCTTTCCAGCGGGCTGCAAACAGGCTGCGTAGGGTACGCGCGTCGGTGTCGTGGAGTGCGACTCCCAGTCCGTGGCCGCGGTGGCGGGTGATGACATATCCGGTTGCGGTACAGGTTTGGGTCTGGGCTGGGTTGATCGCGAAGGCTCTTCCCTCGTGATAGGCCTCGACCTGATCTGGCTCGAGTTCGACGACGTTGCGGTTGGCGGCGCCTGCGAGCAGGAGCGCGGCGGCGGTGGACAGCTTGGGGTAGCGGTGCCCGGTCTTGAGAAAGGGCAGCCCCACGGAAACGGGAAAGGGGCTCGCTGGCGCGGCGTGGTCACGGTTGGTCAGATGTAGCCGGCGGGCGCTCGAGCGATGAATGATGAATCGTTGCCAGATCTCATCTTCGATTCCGAACCACTCCCCGACCTCCGAGCGCCACTCGTCGGACGAAGCGGTCGCGAGAGGCAGCGGTGGGTTCGCCTCGGCGAGCGGCCCATGGGATTTCTCGAGCAACGCTACGAAGAAGCCTCCGGTGTCGTTGTGGTGTGGCCAGAGTCGAACGGCAAGCCGGAGCTCGGGATGTAGATCTGTCCCACGCCAGGAAGTAACACCGTGAGCGGTCTTCAATCCGGTCACCTTCGACGCGACCAATTTCAACTCGCGGCGAGAGTCCTCACCGAGGATCGCATCGACCACCATCTCGTTTTCCTCGGGCGCGAAGCTGCACGTGGAGTAGACGATCCTACCGCCGGGACGGCAGAGCCGTACCGCTCGTCGCAGTAGGCGTTTCTGAACCCGGGTATAGTCGCGATCGAGGCCCGCGCGTCGAGCATCGGGGCGCCGCCGGGACGTTCCATCCCCCGCGCACGGCGCATCAACGAGGATCCGGTCGAAGGTGCCACACCCACGGGGAAACACCGAGCCTTCGCATCGAGTAACGCTGACGTTGGCCAGGCCCAGGCGGTCTAGCGTGGAACGCAGGGCCCGCAGCCGCGACACGCTGGAATCGTTGGCCACCACCGTTCCCTCGCTCTCCAGGGCGAGGGCGATCTGTGCCGTCTTGCTTCCCGGCGCCGCGCAGAGGTCCAGCACACGGTCTCCCGGTCGCGGATCGAGCAGCTGGACCGGAAGCATCGACGCCTCTTCCTGGGAATGGCACAATCCGGCCAGGTACCACCAGCGCCGACCGAGCCCCTCGCTACAGCCGAGTCGAAACGCGCCATTCGTCCAAGCCAGCGGACGGGGCTGCATGCCATCTGCGGTGAGCAACGCTTCCAGCTCGCCGGCAGCGATTCGCTGGGTCTGGATGCGGACACAGCGTGGGAGCGGCCGAGAAACGGCCGTCGCGAACCCGGGCCAGTCGTCAACCAGCGATCGATAGCGCTCGAGGTCCTGCGGAACTCGTAGTGTTCCTTTATTGGATCGTCCCACAGTCACGCGGCTTCTCGATCGTAGTCGTTGGGCTCGCCCCGGCGCGGGTCAGGGGGAGCCCCCCGCGTCCAACGGCTGAAACAACACCTCCAAATCCGTAGGCGACAGCAGCGTCCCACCTTTCGCCCCGCCTGCCTTGTAGATCCCCTCCGCCAACTCCCGCTTACGCGCCTGCAGCGCCAGCATCTTCTCCTCGACACTGCCGGAGACGATCAACCGGTATACGAACACCGGCTTGTCCTGGCCGATGCGGTGCGCGCGGTCCGTCGCCTGGTCCTCGACCGCAGGATTCCACCACGGATCGTAGTGGATGACCGTGTCGGCAGCGGTCAGGTTCAGCCCGGTCCCGCCGGCCTTTAGGCTGATCAGGAACAGCTGCACCTCTCCCGCCTGGAACTGCCGGACCGGTGAGTCGCGATCGCGGGTATCTCCGACGAGCTTCACCCATTTCAGCTCGCGCCGGCGCAGCTCTTGCTCGATCAGCGCGATCATGCTCGTGAACTGCGAAAAGAGCAGGATCCGCCGACCCTCCTCGAGCATCTCCTCCAGCATCTCCATCAACGCTTCGAGCTTGGCCGTTTCTGCGACGTTCTTCGCTTCCTCAATCTTGAGCAGCCGCGGATCGCAGCAGACCTGACGCAACTTCAGCAGGGCGTCGAGAATCACGATCGTCGACCGCTCGAGCCCCGTGCGTGCAATTGCCTGGCGCACCTTGTCGTTCATCGCCAGGCGGATGCTCTCGTAGAGATCACGTTGCGAGCCCCCCAGCTCGATCGAGCGGGTCATCTCGGTCTTCGGCGGCAGGTCGATCTCGACCTCGTCCTTGGTGCGGCGCAGCAGGAACGGCCGAACGCGGGCGGCCAGCTGCTCGCGGCGAGGTTCGTCGCCGTGCTTCTCGATCGGCGTACGGAAGAGTTTTCGAAACTGCTTCTGATCGCCGAGTAGACCCGGCATCAGGATATGGAACAGCGACCACAGTTCGCCGAGGTGGTTCTCCATCGGCGTCCCCGTCAGGCACAGGCGATGACGAGCCTCGACCCAGCGAGCCGCGAGGGACGTCTTCGTCTTCGCGTTCTTGACGAACTGCGCCTCGTCGAGGATCAGTACGTGATACGCCTGCGACGCCAGTGCCTTCGCGTCGCGTGACAGGAGGGAATAGGTCGTCAGGACGACGTCGTATTCGGCGAGCCGCTCGAAGTGCGCCTTGCGCGACTGACCGTGCAGCACGAGCACTCGCAGATCGGGCGCAAACCGCTCCGCCTCGCTGCGCCAGTTTCCGATCACGCTGGTCGGAGCAACGACCAGACTCGGCCGGTCCGCACGTCCCGCGTGCTTTTCACAGAGCAGGTGCGCCAGGACCTGCACCGTCTTCCCCAGACCCATGTCGTCGGCCAGAATCCCGGCCAGGTCGTGTTCGCGCAGGAATTGCAGCCAGTTCAGCCCGTCGCGCTGGTAAGGGCGCAGCGTGCCCTGGAAATTCGCGGGAACCGCGACCGGTTCGATCCGGCGAAAGTCCCGCAACTTGCGACCCAACTCACGCGTGCGTTCGCCCCCGGTCCAGACCGGCGCGGCGTCGCCGAGCGCCTCGTCCAGCTCGGCCAGGAGCGGAGCGTGGAGCGGCGAGAGCGAAAGCGCCCCGGCCGGTGTGAGCGGACGCTCCCCGAACAGGTCGATCAGCGTGCCGAGAATCGCTTGAACACGCTTGGCCGGCAGGATCAGGGTCCGGCCGTCGGCGGTGTGCAGGGCGAACTCGCCGGCTACTTGCGATCGAAACTCGTCGAGCGCGAAGGCGGGATCGCGCAACATCTCGACAAGGATCGGCAGCAGGCTGTGCCGCTCGCCGGCGATCTCCACACCGAGCTCCAGATCGAACCACGGGTGTGTCTCGTCGACGCCGTCTGCGACGTCGGCATACCAGTGCTGCTCGCCCTCGATCACGCGGTACGGAAAGTCGTCGTCGATCTCGACGACCCAACCTGCGTCGCGCAGTTCCGGTACGCGCTGACGAACGAAATCGATCAGAAACCCGTCGCTGTCCTCATCGTCCAGAACCGGCAGGAACTCCCCTGCCAACTCCTCCTCCGTGGTGCCGGGAGGCGCCACGTCGATCAGCTCCACGAATCCCATGTCCTCCAGCCGTTCGACGGCGACGACCTCCATGTCGAAGTCCCGGCGCACGGTTGGCCGGTCGTCGTCGAGGTCGACAGTCAGGTCGTCGTAGTCGAACATGAGCTTTGCCAGAGGTAACGTGCCGTGGAGGTGCAGCCGCAGGTGGGGCACCGGCGCATGGTCGGCCGGCGTCCCGTCGGTCCGCGCGTCGCGAACCCGTTCCGCGGACTCCGGCGACAGACCGGGCACCCCGAGCAGCGCGGTCGCCGTTTGCTTCTCGACCCCGAGTTCGAGTGGCCCGGCGACGCCCTCCCGCGGATCCACGTACCACGGCGGCTCGACGGCAAGCCACACCGCTTCGGGGCAGTCCTCGCCGACGAGCTCGGGGCGTTGCAGACCGTCCGTGCCGAGCTTCCGCTCGATGCGGACGGCTCGCGGTTCACCGATACGAAGCGGCTGCGCATCTATGTCGCGCCAATGGCAGCGGCCGGTGGCCAGCAATCGCTCCAGTATGCGGGCGCCGGACTTGGCGTCGATCGTCAGCGGGGCGTAGAAACTGTGCGTCTCGCGGTAACTGACCGCGTGCGCCAGGATTGCGAGTAGGAGATCGCCATCGTCGACCCCCACGTACTTCGGACGGCGCGCCCCCCCGGTAAAGGCACACCTCTTCCCCGCGCCGAAGCGACCGTCCTTGAGAACACGGACGGTCCGCGGATGCACGGTCAGACGCCGCCGGTGCGGCTCGCGGTTCAGCAGGTACAGCACTCTGTACTGGGGTAGCTTGCGACGCCGGGGCGTCGCCGTTTCGGAACGAACCGCGGACGCGACACGATCGAGCCGGGAATCGACTTCCCGCGTCTCGCGGCTGGCTCTTGCGTTCGGCTCGCTCGTTTTCCATGTGTCGAGCTCCAGCACCTCGTCCCCGAGCACGGAGAGCAGCACGGCGGCGACGTGCTCGCAGTGCCGCCCGGCTCGACACGAGCAGTCGCCGGACAATTCGACCCTGCCGTCAGGGCGGACGTCGGCTCGAGCGCTCACATTCAGCGGGCCACCGCTCGATGGCCGCACGACCCCGAACAGGCGTTTGGCTCCGGGCGCGGTGGATCTCACGGTGACCTCGTCGCGTTCGACGTGCGCCCGCGCCTCCAGGAGAGCGGGGATCCCGAACGAGCGGATCAGTTCGGCAAATCCGTAAGTCAAGGTGGCGTCCTCGTATCGGAGGCTCTGCGGGGGGAGCGGGATTCTAGCAGAGTCCGAGGCGTGGATCCTCAGCGGATGGGACGAGTGACCAGATCGATCGGAGGCCAAACACCGTACGAATCTTCCATTCGCCGTTACCTCACCGGTTGTGCCGCGCACGAACCCCCGCGGACACCGGCCCACCAACGCGTTCAGCGTCTTTTCCGTACCGGTTCTAGCCTGCTGAAATCGGAAACGTCGTGCCGAACCAACGATCACTGACCGTTGCAGCCCGAGCCGTGATTTCACGATTGTCAATGAAACAGGATATGACACAAGACCAAAGAAGCAGCCAGCACAACCCCCAACTGAAGGACTTTCTTGGA
>JAZFPW010000076.1:0-2358 GCA_036444815.1 Gammaproteobacteria bacterium | reverse complement strand
ATGGAGCCTATTGAATCCAGCCGCGAACGCCGGGGGCAGAGGATGGCGCGGCGGTGGTGGCGCAGCGGCGGTGGCGCGGCGGTGGTTCGGGGATGCGACGCCGGATTAGCGGGAATCCGGGCGTTCTATGCCGAGCTTCTTCATTCGGGCTGCAAGAGTGGTCGCTTTGATGTCCAGGAGCTTGGCGGCGCCCCTTTCGCCACCGACTCGCCAATGCGTCAAGTCGAGGGTCTTGATGATGTGCTGTCGCTGCGCTTCATCGAGGGTCAGCATCCCGGTTTCATTATCGGGAGTGGCGCTGGTTTCCATCAGCCAGCCGCCAAATTCCAGGGCGGCACCCGGCGTCAGAATAACGGCCCGCTCGATCACGTTTTCCAGCTCCCGAATGTTACCCGGCCACTCATATGCGAGCAGAGCCGTCAAGACACCATCAGCTATGGTATCTATGCGCTTGCCGAGCCTTCTCGCGTACTTGTCGACGAAGTAACTCACGAGCACCGGGATATCCTCTTTCCGATCCCGAAGCGAGGGCATCGTGACGGGAAAGACATTGAGTCTGTAGTAGAGGTCCGAACGAAAGCGCTCGTCTGTCACAGCCTGCTTGAGATCCCGGTTCGTGGCCGCGATGACTCTGACGTTGACCGTCATCGTGCGCGTGCCGCCGATCCGCTCGAACTCACCCTCCTGAAGCACTCGGAGCAGCTTGACCTGCATATCCAACGGGAGGTCACCGATCTCGTCCAGGAAGATGGTCCCTCGGTCCGCCAGTTCGAAACGCCCGATCTTTCGTGCGACGGCGCCTGTGAAGGCACCTCTTTCGTGTCCGAAGAGTTCGCTCTCTGCGAGACCGGCAGGCAGCGCGGCACAATTCACTTTCACGAGAGGCTTGTCGCGAAGCGGACTGAGATCGTGGATAGCCCGTGCGACGAGTTCCTTGCCGGTTCCTGTGTCACCGAGAATGAGCACCGTGGCCGAAGTTGGTGCAACGGTCTCCACGGATCGGAGCACCCTCCGGAGCGCAGGGCTGTCGCCGACGATCTCCTCGAAGTTGTGATGCGTCTTGATCTCTTCCTTGAGATAATCTGATTGTTGGCGCAGTTGACGGATTTCGGTTTCGACGCGTTTCCGATCGTCGACGTCCCGCAGAATGATGGCAAATAGCGGTTCGCCCGGAATATCGACCTGAGAGATAGTCGCCTCAGCAGCAAAAGCTTCGCCGTCAGCGCGCAGGGCCGTCAGACCGCCGGCGGCGACCAGATATCGGCGTGTGATTTCATCTCCCTTGCGCTCACGCAAACAGTCCTCGAGAATCCGCCGAAACTCGTCGGCTGCGAAGCGCTGGGGAAAGCGCTCCCCCGTCGCTTCACTAGCCGCGCAGCGAAATACGGTCTCGGCGGCATCATTGAACTGCATAATCCGGCCGGCAAGGTCGACAATGACAATGGCGTCCATCGCTGACCGGAAGAGGCCGGCAAAGCGTTCTTCGCTTTCCCGTAGGGCGGCTTCGACGCGTTTGCGCTCGGTGACGTCCACAAAGAAAGCCAGCGTTTGTTCGATTCGCTCATGGTCGCCTAACTGTGCCACCGCCGAGCCCAGGATGTCGAGGATGGTACCGTCGCGCTTAACCATTTGAATCTCGACGTCACGCACCTGGCCGGACTTCCGCAACTGGGGAAACACGACCTCCACCAGGGTTTTCCGCGAGGCCTCGGTAAGAAAATCAGCCGAGCTTTTCCCCAGTACGTCTTGCCGTTCGTACCCCAACACGCTCAGCCAGTAATCGTTCACGCGAATCAGTCTTCCGTCGTCGTCGACGGAGTGCATCATGACGGGGGTGTTGTGATAGAGGGTACTGTATTGATCGGCCGTGCGCTTGAGCTCCTCACTGAGGTGCGCGTTCTCCAGCCCGATGGACGCACATTCAGCCAACGACATCAGACGAACGCCATCGTCCTCGGAAAATGCGTCCCCCTGCCGGGCGACGAACATCGCTCCCACCCGGTGGCGGAGCGTCCTGAGTGGCGCCACGACGAGTCCGCGCATTCCGAGCTGCGCCATCGCGTCCGAGGCGCTGCGTTCGGTGGTGTCACCGTCTTTACCACTTACCACCACGGCCGGAGCGTCAAACGCCGAGTCGAACACCGGCGTCAAAACGGAAAGGGTGTTGTGAAGATCGGTGCCAACCGGGACGAGCTTCCCGTCACGAACCAGCGCAAGGCTCCATGATCCCACGGCCTCGTTCAGTAGCGCCACTCCACATAGCGTACACGGGATCGCCGCAGGAATCGCTGTCGCCGTGAGGCGCGCCCGCTCGGCGTCCCCCCCCACCTCGGAGATGACGGTCAGGAATCGCAATAC
>JAZFPW010000075.1:0-4414 GCA_036444815.1 Gammaproteobacteria bacterium | reverse complement strand
CGCTGCCTCTCGATCACGCTCGACTCGATCTCTGAGTTGCTCGGTAGCGCGCCGGCCTCACGGATGCCGAAGCGCAGTGCAGCCTTGCGCTTAGCCTGACCGTAATCGTGCATACCGTGGTCGACGATCAGGCGCGCGGCCTCCTGTGCCAGTTGCTCGCGCAGCACCTCGTTGCCCAATCCACGCTTACCCCCCATGTCTCGTCTGCACTCCGCCTCGACTCTCGCCTGCTGGAGCGGCCGTCACGCCGCCGAGCATCACGACGGGGTTGCTCCCACGCCGGTCAGAACAGTGGCTCTTGCCCTTGCCCGCCGACCGACTCGCGCCCGTCCGAAAAAATCTCAGGTTGCCATTCCGCCCGGTCCTGCTCCCGCTCGGGAACGTGACCGATACGAAACTTCTCGAATACACTCCCCTGGTTGGTCGCCGCCACGAGGCCCGACTCCGGGTTGATGCGAACATCGATAATCCCCGGCGGCTGCTCCATGGCATGGTACTCCAAGCCGTCCAGTGCCTCGGACATGAACTCGATCCACATCGGCAGTGCGGTGCGCGCGCCCTGTTCGTAGCGACCCAGCGAGCGTTCCTGATCGAAGCCGACCCACGCGGCGGTCACGAGGTCGCCGTTGAACCCGGCAAACCATGCGTCATGCCGATCGTTGGTGGTGCCGGTCTTACCGGCCACGTCGTCTCGTCTCAGCGCCGCGTACGCAGCCCGTCCGGTGCCACGGCGAACAACATCCTGCATCATGTCATTCATTAGATAGGCATTTTGTGCCGAGATAATGCGCGGCGCCGCGGGCGGCGCGGCGAATAGCTCTATTGGGCTCCGGATCAGCGCCGGCCCCGACTCTTCCTCGAGAGCCGCCTCCTCGCATTCCCGACAGACGAGATTCGGGCTCGCCTCGTATAGCACGTCGCCGTCAGCATCTTCGATTCGCTCGACCAGGTAGGAGTCGACCTCGTAGCCGCCATTCGCGAATGTTGCATAGCCGTCCACGAGATTCAGCGGTGCGACGCCGCCGGCGCCGAGTGCGAGTGTCGCATTCCGCGGCAGCGCAGTATCGTCGAAACCGAATGCACGCAAGTGCCTGACCGTCGGCCCGATACCGGCGCTCTGGATGACTCTGATCGACACGAGGTTTAACGACTGCACGAGCGCCTCGCGCAACCGGGTCGGACCGCTGAACTGCCCGGAATAGTTGCCCGGGCGCCATTCCGCCTCGAGCTCAGAGCTCGCCTGGACTATCGGTTGGTTATTGACGATCGTGGCCGCGGTGAAGCCGTTCTCCAACGCCGCCGAATAGACGAAGGGCTTAAACGACGAGCCGGGCTGACGCTTGGACTGGGTCGCGCGATTGTAGTTGCTGAGATAAAAATCAAAGCCCCCCACCAGCGCCGTCACCGCACCGTCCAGCGGGTCCAAGGAGACGATCGCGCCCTGCACCTGGGGAACCTGGGCGAGTCGTAAGCTACCGTCCTCCAATACGCGGAACCGTGTCACGTCACCAGGAGCGAGCGCGTCGGCGACGGTGGCCGGCGCTGGCGCGACGAGGTCGTCACTGATAAACGGAGCCGCCCACTCGACCGCCTCGAGCTCAATCGGTACCAGGCCCCAATCCGCGAAGTAGACCTGCGCGCGGTCTCGAATCGGGGGGGGCTCCTCCAGTAGTTCTTCGATTAATTCTTCGGCGGCGGCAACTTCAGCCGCGAACGGCTCGAGCGCAATCACCGCGTCGGCCTCGTTAATGATTTCATCCACGCTGATGACGAGACCGGTAGTGAAGCCTGAGATCCGCGGGTAGTCCCCCAGCACGGCCTTCCATTGATCTTCCGCCGACTCTTCCTCATCTGACGTCAGCGCGACGAGGTCCACCTGGGCGAGTGGCCCGCGATAACCGTGGCGTTCGTCATAATCGATCAAGCCACCGCGGAGCGCCTCTTGCGCCGTGCGCTGCAGCCGACTGTCGATCGTCGTCGTGACCTTTATACCCGCCTCGTACACGGCCGGCCCGAGCCGGCGGATCAGCTCGGCCCTGACCATCTCCGCGACATACGGCGCCGCGAGTTCGAGTTGCGGTCCGTACCGTGCGCTCACGATTGGCGTCTCTAGCGCCGTCCGGTAGTCGGTCTCGGAGATGAAGGCGAGCTCTCGCATGCGCCGTAGCACATAGAGCCGACGCCGTTCTGCCGCGTCGGGATTGCTGTAGGGGTTCAGGACCGACGGGCCCTGGGGAATGCCGGCAATAATCGCCGCCTCCGCGATCGTGAGCTCACTGAGCTCTTTGTCAAAGTAGATCTGCGCGGCCGCAACGACACCGTAAGCATGCTGGCCAAAGAACGTCGTATTTAAATAGAGTTCCAGAATCTCCGCCTTGGCGAACTCTTGCTCGATCCGCGTGGCGAGTATTAACTCTTTGAATTTACGAATAAAAGTCTTGTCGCGATTCAGAAAAAATGTTCGCGCCACCTGAATCGTGATCGTGCTGCCGCCCTGAGTCCGGTCGCCGCCGGACAACAGAAAGTTGAGCCCGGCCCGCAGATAGCCCTGATAATCGAAGCCTGGATGCTCGAAGAACCGGTCATCCTCGGCTGCCAGCACGGCCTGGATCAGGACCGGCGGGATGTCCTCGATTTCCGCCGGGGTGCGTTGTTTCTCACCGAACTGGGCCATGAGCCGCCCATCCCGGCTATAGATGGCCAGCGGGACCTGCAGGCGAACGTCGCGCAGCTCCTCGGCCTGGGGCAGCGTGGGCACCACATAGTAGTAACCGCCCGCGAACAGGCCGGCGAGCACGACGACCCCGATTAGGCCGTAAACTCCTAGAAGGGCTGGAATTCGTAGATAGTTATTCATCGCGGAAGGTGCATTCTACTTCCTTGCCATCCCCAACACCTTTGTGCATAGTCGCCGAAGTACGCAAACCCATCGAAAGGTAGGGACGCAAAGCCTCCGGTCTACGGGCTGGGCCTATATCCATTGGGCTCATCTAGGATAGCGGGGCTGCCGGAACAGCGGAAGACCCCCTGTTCCGCCCGCAGCCGATTTCCGCAATTCCCCGAGACCGCGGACACGCCCCCACCGACGAGCGAATCGAAGCCGTGAAAGGCCCAATTCCCTTGCTGATGGGCGCTTTACGCCGGGCAGCCTGGTGCGTTGGTGGGATCGTGAATCCCGTCACAACTATGTATCCGGTGCCTGATATATAGTTAAACTACGTTGTTTAACAGAATATGAGAAGTCTACGCCAACCTGCGGAGTTGGAAAGGAAAATTAGTGTTCGGGAGCCAAGCAAATAAGGTCCTCATCGGGCTCGATATCACGACGTCTTCGATCAAACTGATCGAGCTGAACCAGAGTGGGCGGGCCTTCCGGGTGGAGTCCTACGCCGCAGAGCCGACCCCACCCAACGCGATCAACGAGAAAGCGATCGTCGACGCCGAAGCCGTCGGCGACACGATCCGTCGAGCTGTGAAGCGCTCCGGGACGAAAATTAAGGACGTCGCCTTCGCGATCAGTGGCGACGCCGTGATTACCAAAGTCATCCAGATGCCGAGCAGCCTGGAGGTAGGCGATCTAGAGGACCAGGTCGAGCTCCAAGCCGATCAATACATCCCCTTCCCGATGGAAGAGGTGAGTTTCGACTTTGAGGTAATCGGCGAGAGCGAGCACGATCCGGACATGCAGGACGTTCTGCTGGTCGCCACCAGAACGGAAAACGTGGACCAGCGCCAGGTAGCCGTGGAAACCGCCGGCATGACAGCGTGCGTGGTCGACGTCGAGGCCTTCGCGGTAGAGAACGCCTGCCAACTGCTGGCACATCAGATGGTGGACAACGGCGAGGGCAAGTTCATCGTCATCGTCGATTTCGGCGCGAGCTCGACGACTTTTAGCGTTCTCAAGGACCTGAAGGTCATGTATACGAGAGATTTCGCTTTCGGCGGACGGCAGCTGACCGAGGAGATCATGCGCACTTACGGGCTGTCCATTGACGACGCCGGTCGCGCGAAGAAAGAGGGTGGTCTGCCGAGTAACTATCAACCGGAAGTACTCGACGCGTTCATCGATGACATGTCGCAGCAGGTCAGCCGTTCGCTGCAGTTCTTCTTAGCATCGGGCAGCGATCGCGAGCAACCCGCTCAGATTCTAGTGTGTGGCGGCTGCGCGAATATTCCCGGTGTTGCCGATGTCATCGGCAGCCGCGTCGGTATTCCCACCCAGATCGGTGACCCGTTGGGACAGATGAAGTTGTCGGCAAAAGCGACCGCTCAGGGCGTACGCGGCGATGCGACGGCACTTCTGACGGCCTGTGGCCTAGCGCTGAGGAGTTTCGACTAACATGCCGAGAATTAATCTCCTGCCGTGGCGTGCAGAGGCACGCCAAAAGCGAAAGAAGGACTTCCTGATGGCCCT
>JAZFPW010000074.1:0-2528 GCA_036444815.1 Gammaproteobacteria bacterium | reverse complement strand
ATCAACAAGCCTGCCTACGCGGAGCTGGTGGAGGCCGGCACGATCGACATCGGCATCGCTCCGTCGCAGATTACGCTCGGTACGCTGCTCGCGCACGTTCGACGTGGTGACGTTGTCAAAGTTCACGCGTTGCGACGTGGAGCCGCCGAGGCGATCGAGGCGGTCGCGCACGGCGACGAGGACCAATCACGTGTCGTGGGCCGGGCGATCGAACAAATCCAGCTGCCGCGCGGCGCGACGATCAATGCCATCGTACGTGGTGACGAAGTGCTCATGGCCCATCACGACACGGTGATCGAGACCGATGATCATGTCATCTTATTTATGGCGGAGCGGCGCCAGATCGACGAGGTAGAGCGGCTGTTCGAAGTTGCAGTCGGTTTCGTTTGACGTACGTACGGGCTAACCCCTCATGCCGGTAGCGTTTCCAGCGATTCAACGCGTCCTCGGTCTTCTGCTGATGATCTTCAGCCTCACGATGCTGGTGCCCATCATCTTCTCGTTGTATTTCGATGACGGCACCTGGAGCGCTTTCGCCTCGTCCTTCCTGATTATCCTGGGGTCGGGGATCGTGATCTGGTTGCCGGTCCGCAATCAACACCACGAGTTGCGGCGACGGGATGGTTTCCTGGTGGTCGCGTTATTCTGGGTCGTTCTGGGGTTTTTCGGCTCCGCGCCGCTGCTGATGGCTGTGAACCCGAGCATGAGTTTCACGGACGCCGTCTTCGAGTCCGTGTCGGGACTGACCACCACCGGTGCTACGGTGTTGACGGGGTTGGATACGCTGCCGGAGGCGATCCTGTATTACCGCCATCAGCTTCAGTGGCTTGGCGGCCTCGGCCTGATCGTGTTGGCGGTCGCAGTGCTACCGATGCTGGGTGTCGGCGGGATGCAACTCTACCGCGCCGAGATGCCGGGGCCCGTGAAGGACACGAAGCTGACGCCGAGGGTTACCGAGACGGCGAAGGCCCTATGGTATGTCTATCTCGGAATTACCGTAGCTTGCGGACTCGCGTATTGGGCTGCCGGCATGTCGCTCTTCGATGCGCTGTGTCACGCCTTTAGCACCGTGGCCATCGGCGGTTTCTCGACCCACGATGCCAGCATCGCGTATTTCGACAACGTCCTGATCGAGATGATTGCTGTCGTCTTCATGTTCGTCGCGGGCGTCAATTTCTCATTGCATTTCCTCGCCTGGCGACATCGGCGTTTGACCCACTATCTGACCGATCCCGAATTCCTGGCGTATCTGAAACTACTGAGTGGGCTCACGTTGGCTGTGCTGGTCTATCTCTATCTGACCGGACACTATTCGACGTTGGCCGAGACGTTTACGAAGGGACTTTTCCAGGTCGTCTCTATCGGCACGACGACCGGCTTTACGACGGACGACTTCGTGGCCTGGCCCGGGGCGCTGCCCGTGTTGCTGATCCTGTCCACCTTCATTGGCGGATGCGCCGGGTCGACGGCCGGGGGGATGAAGGTGATCCGTTGGTTATTGATGTATAAACAAGGCTGGCGTGAGGTACAGCGGCTCGTTCACCCCAGCGCAACGATAACGGTGAAACTCGGTAACCACGCCGTCCCCAGTCGCGTCGTCGATTCCGTCTGGGGGTATTTCGCCGTTTACGTCGTCGTTTTCGGCGCGCTAATGCTGTTTCTTCTAGCGAACGGTGTCGATCAGGTCACGGCATTCTCGGCGATCGCAGCGACGATCAATAATCTTGGCCCGGGGTTGGGCGAGGTCGCAAACGGCTACGGTGATCTGAATGCTCTCAGCAAGTGGTGTGCTGTCTGCGCCATGCTGCTAGGTCGATTAGAGATCTTTACGTTGCTTGTGTTGATCACGCCGATCTTCTGGCGTCGCTAGCCGTGGATATCACGAAGAACCTTGAGGCCATGCTGGCCCGGGGCGAGGATAACGCGACGATGCGCTTTGCATTGGGCTCCGCCTACCTAAAGGCGGGCAGCTTCGACAAGGCTGTCGGGCATCTAAGCGTTGCCGTCAACCTTGACCCCGACTACTCTGCGGCGTGGAAGATGTTAGGCAAAGCGCAAACCGCGGCTGGCCTCCCAGACGCCGCCATCGAGACCTATCGCCGCGGGATCGAGGTCGCCACACGCCGCGGCGACCGGCAAGCCGTACGGGAAATGCAGGTCTTCGTGCGGCGCTTAAAGAAGACTGACTGAGCGACGACGGCAACGAGTCGGCCTGAAGGGACGGCGCATGTTCAAGTTAAGACGGGCGTTAGAGGATTTCAGCGAGTTCACGGGAACCGTTATCGCCTGGCTTACGATCATGATGGTGTTGGTCACGTTCACCATCGTCGTGTTGCGCTACGCATTCAGCCTCGGTTGGATATCGATGCAGGAGAGCGTGACCTGGATGCACGCGGCCGTATTCATGCTCGGCGCTGCCTATACGTTGAAGCGAGACGAACACGTCCGCGTAGACATCTTTTACCGCAGTATGTCCGAGCGGGGACAGGCCCTCGTCGACCTGCTCGGGACATTGATCTTTCTCCTCC
>JAZFPW010000073.1:0-3938 GCA_036444815.1 Gammaproteobacteria bacterium | reverse complement strand
CATTTCCAATCCCGATGGCTGTAGCTTATGAACGCCTTGTATTTATAATTGCGCTCCATTGCAGTCCCGCCTCTGCATAGCGTTTCGTCCAGTATAGTACTCGGGCTACGAAATGGGGGTGCTCTGTCTGTGCGAACAGCCTCGCCCGCTGATTTACTCCTGCCACAACCGCCATATTTGGACGTCACTCATGGAGCTGACAGCCTCAGGCGAGGCCTGTCATTGAGCGAGCTGATGACGAGGGGAACAACATCCTCCCGCTCAGCGTACAGGCAACCTTCCACGGTGGTCTCGATCAGCTGGCCGTTTTCTTCGAGGAGAATCTGTAAGTCCGCTGCGTCCCAGCGACTAAACAGCACGTTTCCGTAGTTCAGTTCGCTTAAGTCGCGGTCATGTAACGGATGTTGCCATGGGCATCGAGGGTAGTGTTCCGGCTCGCCATCCAGCCGTGCCCAGAGAAAGACTATGACCCCTAGGGCGATGCCAAGTACTGATAGCCATGGGTCCAGGCCGTAGAGAAAAATTGTTACGGCGGCAACGAACATTATCCCAATGGCCTCCGCCTTAAACACCTTCCACGGATATGATTTTTTCTCCGCAATAGCCTTTCGATAAGTGTCGGTCAAGGTCATTTGGATTGCCCCGGTCGGATCGTCGTTCGGCTACTCCCCAGACCCGAGCCTGCTGCGTACTTCTACGAACTCGAGTTGATCGAGGATAGGGCGGAAACGGGCGAATTTATGACCGTTCAAGGGAGATATGCAGATCGAGAGAAGGTGCCAGGCGCTCTAGGGTCGGGTCAGACTTAGACGTATAAGTCAGCGGCGAGCGCATCGTCACTCCGAAGATAAGCCCAGTGGCGAGACCGCCGACGTGTGCGGCCATGTCTATGCCTTCCGCGCCGAGCGCGTAGAGCGCGTTGCACGCAACGAACGCTAGTGCGCTCGATCCGATGCGCGTCACCAAGTTGTTAGGAATCGAGCCGCGACTCAGTAACAAAAAGCCGATCAGACATCCGTAAACGCCGAAGACCGCACCCGACGCGCCAGCGCTGACGACCGCTGGGTTCCACAGAGCCGACGTGACCGAGCCAACGACGCCAGAGAGGACGTACATGACGAGAAAATTGACGCTGCCGAAGAGGCGCTCGACAAACTGACCGGCATCCCACAGCACGTACATATTGAACGCAATGTGAATGATTCCGATATGGACGTAGTTGCTAGTGAATAATCGCCACCATTCCCCACCGGTTGTCATCGGCGCATAGTTCGCCCCCCAACTCAGAAGGTGCTCGATCGAGGGTGACGTGAGGTCCACGCCCCCTGCTAGCATCGCCACAAACACAATAACGTTGATCAGAACCAGCGTAGGCGTGACAAAAGCAGCGGGCATGCGTCTTTTTAGATCCGAGTAGAACTCGGCTACTTGCGGCACGGCGTCGTTCGAATTGCCGAAGCTACTGGAAGCGGTAGGCGACCCGCCCTGTCGTTGATTGCCCTTCCTGACCGGCAGGAATCTGTGTGGCTTACCCATAGATCCTTCCTAGACATTCTGCCTGCGGCAGCCCGGCCGTCTTCGGTCTTGCAAGGAGTCGTCCGTGACTTTCCGCCCCCATCTTCCGGTGGGTTTGGCTTTTTGTTTTGTTGTGCTTACTTTATACGTCTTTGTTGACGTGTAGACTCAGAATTGACATAACTGCGCTACTTTCAAGCACATAAAATGTTCGCTTGAGATAGCTTTCCGCCTGCCGAACGAAGAAGAGGCCACGATCATCGTCAGCCCCAACCGCTCGCCTTTCAATCCCTGTATCTGTTTGAATTGAAAGACTTTGTAGTTCATTTCGAACGATAGGCACGCTAGTCTCCGATGACGCCGGATTCGCTCGTCACTGGGACAAGTTCTGAAAATGGCCGCTCAGAGCGGGTAGAATGTCCCCGCGGATCGTCTCACCAAGACGAATAACAACGCTGCGGCTGATCGCGACAGGGACGTGACGATGGCCGTGCACGAATCGGAGTACGTTACTTCATGAGTTCAGGGCAGTTCGATTTTTCCCTCGCCATCGGCGGCGCCGCAGGCCAGGGCATCGCCACCCCCGGCAACATCCTCGCACGACTTTTTATCAACCGCGGCCTGTCCCTGAATGCGTACAACGCTTATCAGTCCATCATCCGCGGCGGGCACATCTTCCTGACCATGCGAATCAGCGATCAGAAGATCTACACGCACGGCGATCATCTGGACATGCTGGTGTGTTTGAACCAGGACACCATGGACCGGCACCTTGGACTGATGGGGCCGGGCGACCGCGTCATCTTCGACGGCGACAAGATAAAACCAGGCGAGGTGCCCGAAGGCGTGCAGCTATGCCAGATTTCGATCAAGGAGCTCTCGAATAAGAGCCGCAGTAAGGTGATTCAGAACACCATCGCGCTGGGCGTCAGCACCTATCTGATGGGACTCGAGTTCGACTCGCTCGAGAACGCGCTGAAGCTGCAATTCGGCCGAAAGGGCGATGCCGTCATCGAGGAGAACACCACCGCTGCGCGTGCGGGCTACGACTACGCCGCGGAGAACTTCGAGGCCTACCCCGAGCCCATCGCCAAAGGACCCAAGCGTTTGGCGCTGTGGACCGGGAACGAGGCCCTGGCGATGGGCGGCGCAGCCGCAGGCGTAAAGTGCTACACGGCCTACCCCATGAGCCCCGCCACCGGCGTGCTGCATTGGATGGCACAGAACGCGCGCGACCTCGGCATCCTGGTGCGCCAAGCAGAAGATGAGATCGCCGTGGCCAACATCGCGATCGGCGCGGCGCACGTCGGCGCCCGGACCATGTGCGCGACATCGGGCGGCGGGTTCGCGCTCATGACCGAAGCCATCGGGGCGGCTGCGATGATGGAGATCCCCCTCGTATTCATCAACGTGCAGCGCGCTGGGCCCTCCACGGGGGTACCCACCAAGACCGAGCAGGGAGATCTCTGGCAGGCGCTGGGTGCGAGCCAGGGCGATTTCGAGCGGTTGATTGTCGCGCCGACGGACGCGCTCGATGCGTTCAAGACGATCCCCGAGCTCTTCAACCTCTGCGACCAATATCAATGCCCCGGCATCGTCATTTCAGACCTGTTGATTTCCGAGGGGACGTTCAGCGTCGATCCCGACGACCTGGATTTCCAGCCCGACATCGACCGCGGCGAACTCATTAGCGACGGCGCGGGGAATGGCGAGTACCTGCGCTATGCGATCACCGAGAGCGGCGTCTCGCCGCGCGCGCTGCCGGGACTCGAGGGCTATGTCCACGTAGTGGCAACGGACGAGCACGATCAGGACGGCGTGCTCATCAGCGACGAGTTCACCAACCCACACAAGCGCCGGAGCATGGTCGAGAAACGGGCGCGAAAAATCGCCAATCTCGCCGACAAGATCGCACCGCCCACGCTCGAGGGACCTGCGGATGCCGAGGTCACGCTTATCGGCTGGGGCTCGACCCATGGCGTAGTCAAGGAAGCGGTCGAACAGCTTGCCGAGAAGGGCGTGACGGCGAACCACCTCTCGATCCGGTGGATCGTGCCATTTCACGCACAGGCGGTCACCGACGTTGTCAACAACGCCAAGCGCACGATCATCGTCGAGAATAGTTATTCGGGACAGTTCCACCGCTACCTGCGCAGCGAAACGGGACTCACCGTCGACGGGCATATTCGCAAGTACGATGGCGAGCCGTTCATGCCGCATCACATCGTCGATGGCGTGTTGGAGCAGGTGGCGGGCAAGACGAATCACTACGTCCCGCTGCAGGAAATCATGGTTTAGAGGAACCCCACGATGGACGGAATAGATACCAGACAGCTCGCTCTCGACCCGCAGAAGGCGAGTGACTTCAAGGGCAAGGTGGATCCGGACTGGTGCGCCGGCTGCGGGGATTTCGGCGTGCTCAA
>JAZFPW010000072.1:0-3086 GCA_036444815.1 Gammaproteobacteria bacterium | reverse complement strand
GTATTCGATTCGATCTCGTGGATGCATCGCGCCACTATACCCAAATGCGTATCGGACCACCGCTAGAATCAACGCTGTCGCGCCCCGACAAAAGTCATAACTTGCTAGAATCGACCGAAGCGTAATCGACCTCCTGAAACAGCGACAACAACAACGGAGAAACCATGGCCAACGATAAACGAGGCGTCGACCGGCGCGAATTTCTTCAGGTATCGGCGGCGGCGGGCCTCGCAGCCGTCGCGAGCGGCGCCGGCGACACGGCTCAGGCCCAATCGTCTCCGGATCCGACCATCCTCGAGCAGCGCGTCGGGATGCCGTTGCGGGTTCGCCGCGTCGTCACGGGTCACGACGAGGACGGACGGGCGATCGTCGCGATCGATGAGATTGCCGAGAACGTCCTGTCAAGGCGTGAGGGACACCAGGGCACCGTGGTCTGGTCTACCGGCGAATCGCCGGCCGACAACATGGACCCCGCCGATGGCGCGGCACGGACGTTAGCGACATCCGATGACAACGGCACGGTCTTTCGGATCGTCAAATACGACCCGGGAGTCGCCCCTCGCCAGCATCGAACGCAGTCTCTCGACTACGCCGTGATCATGTCGGGCGAGATCACGATGGGTCTCGACGACGGCGATGTCCACTTGCGGCAGGGCGACGTACTGGTGCAACGCGGCACGATCCATAACTGGGTCAATAGTGGTTCGGTGCCCTGCGTGGTCGCGTTCATCCTGTGCGCCGCGAAGCCGATCGAAGCAGGTAACGATACGCTCGGGGCCACGGGATGAGTTGTGATCGAGGCGCCGGAAGAATTCCTCGGATCGGCGTGGAGCCGAAGCGACTCTAAAGGGTGAGACGCATCGAGCTATCGTGACTGAGATACCGACGCTCGATCTCGGCCCTTATCTGTCCGGAGACCTGGAAGCTCGCGAACGGCTGGCACGGACGCTGTGCCGTGTGCAGGAGACGATCGGGTTCTACGTCGTCGTCAATCACGGCGTACCGCTCGGACCGATCGAGCGTGCCTATGCGGCGTTGCGCGAGTTCTTCGCGCTGCCGCTGGACGCCAAGCTGAAACTGCGGATCGACCAGAGGTCTGTCGGTTATATCCCCGCTAAATCAACGGTTTACGTGACTTCTCCGTTCAATGTCAACACGCAGCCGGATCTGAACGAGACGCTCACGCTAGCTCGCGAGAGATCTTCAGAAGATGCTGCGATTCGTCGGGGGCTGCGCTTCGTCGGACCGAACCAATGGCCGGAATCCCTACCGCATTTTCGTGACGCGATGGTCGCCTACCAGGAGGCCATGTCGGTGCTGGGTTATGCCCTATTGCCGTTGTACGCACGGGCACTGGATTTACCCGCGGATTACTTCGCCGCCTATTTCACCGAGCCGATGTGGTGGACGCGGAATGCCTTCTACCCCGCACTCGAACCTGAAGAGAATCAGTTCGGCATCTCGCCGCATTCCGATCATGGGTTTATTACGCTACTGCCGATGTCGGACGTTCCCGGCTTGCAGATCTTATTGCCGAGCGGCGCCTGGTTCCCGGCGACGCCCGTGGCCGGTGGTCTTCTCGTCAATACCGGTGAGTTTCTGCACCGCTGGTCGAACGGGCGTTTTCTGGCTACGCCCCATCGTGTCGTAGCGCCCGCTCGAGAACGCTACTCGATGGCGATGTTCTTCAATCCAAACGCAGAGACCGTGGCCGAGCCGTTAGCGACCTGCGTTTCCGAGGAGCGTCCGCCGGCGTTCGAACCCGTGACGATGCTCGACTATATGAGTTGGTACATCGACAGCAATTACAAACGCGACGCGGGTGGGACGCAACACTAAGTAAAGTCTTCGTGACCGGCTAACCTCGATCGGGCACCGTGCAGTTGAACGGCTTGACCTCCTCGCCGGGCACCCACGCCCAATGCATCTTCTGCGGAGAGACGGGCTCGGTGAATGTCTCGGGGTCGATCACCGTCGCCTCCCAGTCCAAGCGGCTCGCGTCCTCACTGAGTGTGAAACGCTCCAGGATCTGAGAGGACGTACTATGAGGCGTGCCGCGAGCGTCGAAGTACCGGCTGTTGAGTTTCGTAGTCTCCACGACCAGCGTCTGCCCCTCCCAGCGGCCGACGGAGTAGCCCATCAGCGTGGCGGGGCGATCCTCGCCGCCGCCGGCCGGGTCCATGTGAATGACTCGGAGTCCATCCCACTCTTCCAGACGCAACGTGAGCTCGGCGCCGCGATCGACGAATTCGATCGGATAGGGGCTCAGCATGTTTTCCGGCATGCCCGGCGGCTCGCAGCGCAACGCGGGATCGTCGGTCGGCTGGTACCAGGCCTCTTTCGCCGCCAGGGCAGTCTCCGTCAACGGCAGATTCGAATTGCCACCGCTGCGATGCGTGTTCGTCCAGACACGAAATATTCCGCTCGCCTGTCGGACCGCGAGTTCGATTTTTTCGTCGTCTACCGCAGCGGCGGTCGGTCCCGCGCCCTCTTCTATCAGCCCGAGACTCCTCGCTCGGTCCTCCAGCATTGCCACATCTCGACCGTTTGCCAACGTCAGGTACACGGGCAACAGGGCTCTATCATCACGTCTCGATACGAGGCCGTAGACCTTAATGTGGTCGCCGACAGCGACTATGTCCGAGTCGACGCCCTGGCGTTGGAGTGTGTTGACGGAGCCGCCCTCCATCTCCCACAGCACCTCGCCGCCATCTTCGCCGACGGCGCTGAGCGCAAAGCGAACATGTGGGTTGCGCCAGAAGACGGATGTAACCTCCCCCTGAACTTCGACGAGCTGGCTGTCGTCGAATTCGAAGCGCGCGTGGTGAGCGTAGAGGGCCAGCGGCAGACAACACAGGGCCGCAGCCCAGATACTCGAGGCCTTCAGGTTCGACATCTCTATTCTCCCCGGCGTCGACATCGTTTCAGCAGATTCTAGCCGAAACTTCGTAGCACCTCATGGTATTCTCGCTGTTCGTGTCCATCGCACTCGGCGAGGCGAAGAGGAGCCTGGTCTTCTCCAGCGCCGTAGGGGGAACACATGAGAATCGTGAAACTATCCAACCGAGGCGCGGCGGTCATTGCCG
>JAZFPW010000071.1:0-6987 GCA_036444815.1 Gammaproteobacteria bacterium | reverse complement strand
TAGGCATCGTCTCCGAACGAGCCGGCTGCTCCGATGCCACGGCCTGGGGCGGAGTTTTCTCAGCCGGTGCGTTCTCGATGGCCGGTGTCGGTGCGGCCTCGATCGCCGGTGCCGGTGCCTTCTCGGTCGCCGGTGCGGCCTCGATCGCCGGTGCCGGTGCGTTCTCGGTCGCCGGTGCGGCCTCGATCGCCGGTGTCGGTGCGGTCTCAGTCACCTGTGTCGTATCAGCAGCGGGCGCTGGATCAGGAGCTTGCGATTGAGCCGTCTCCGTCGGCGTACTCTGTAACGGCTCAGCTTTCGGAGCCGGCGCCTTCTCCACCGCCGGAGGTGGTGCCTGTGACTCGACAACCTGTTCTGAGTCGGCGCGCACCTCGCCCTTACGATTTTTCCCGTCTGCAGTCTTGGCTCGTTTCCGAGCGTCGCTGTCGCGATCGCCCTTGGGTTGGTTACGTGCGCGTCCCTTGCGTTTGCTACTCTGGTTGTCTGCAGGTCGCCCGCCGCTCTTGGTCTCGGCATCGGTCTTGCCGGCGTTCTGGCCCTGAGTTTGCGCTCCTCCCGATCCCGATCCCGACCCTCGCCGGCGCCGTGAGCGACGGCCGCGCGAGTCGCTTCCGCTGCTATTGCCATCGGAACTTCGGTCCCGGCTCTGCTTCGATCCGCGTGAGCCGCCGCCACCGCTATGAGAGCGACTCTGTCCCCGGCTCGGGCCACGATCTCGCTGGCCGCGCTCGCTCTGAGACCGACGATTCGTGCCACGACTCGCCGATCTACCGCGGCCTCGACGCGAGCGTCGTTCGGCCGGTGCGCCCGCTTTCTTCGGGGCCGGCGACAGCCAGCTGAACAGGCGTTGCCACCAAGGCCTTCCTGCGGAGCGTCGCGGCCGGGCTTTCTGCTCCATCGGTTTCGGTGCCGGCGTCTGCGGAACAACTCCCGATACTGCCGGTTGCTCTGATTCGGTTTGCCTGTGTTCCGTCTGGAACACTTCGCCGGCATCTTTCTTTGGTTCCACCTGCTTGTAGCTGGTAGCTCTATTCTCAGGAAAGTCCAACTCGTCATCACGAACACGTTTGACGGAGTAATTGGGCGTCTCCAGATCGGGGTTACCAATCAGAACGATTGCAACGTCGTTCTCGTCCTGTATCGACTGAGCCCAACCGCGCTTCTCGTTGAGAATGTAGTTGCTGACGTCGACCGGCAGCTGAACGATGACCTTCGCGGTCCGGTCCTTTCGCGCTTCCTCGCCGACTAACCGGAGGATTGCCAGCGCGAGAGACTCGACGCTGCGAACGTTGCCGACGCCGTTACAGCGCGGACAGACCGATTGGGTGGCTTCACCCAGCGAGGGCCGTACGCGCTGCCGAGACATTTCCAGTAGCCCGAATCGGGAGATACGTCCGATCTGGATACGGGCCCGATCCTGCCGCACTGCGTCGCGCAGCTTGTTCTCGACGTCCCTCTGATTACGGTTCGGCCCCATGTCGATAAAATCGATAACGATTAACCCACCGAGATCTCGTATTCTCAGCTGTCGTGCGATCTCTTCGGCCGCTTCGAGATTCGTAGTCAGCGCGGTCTCTTCGATGTCGTCGCCTTTGGTCGCTCTTGCCGAGTTAATGTCGATCGCGGTGAGTGCTTCGGTGTGATCGATAACGATGCTCCCGCCGGAGGGCAAGGAGACCGAGTGAGAGAACGCTGACTCGATCTGGCTTTCGATCTGAAACCGCGTGAACAGCGGAACCGTGTCGTCGTAGTGTTTGAGCTTATGAAGATTATGGGGCATTACCCGTTCCATAAACTCTTTGGCCTCCGCGTGGACCTGTTCACCGTCGACGAGTATCTCGCCGATCTCGTTTGAGAAGTGATCACGCACGGCGCGAACAATCGCGTTGCCTTCCTGGTAAATAAGGAACGGAGCAGGACGCGTGACAACCGCCTCTTTGATGGCTTCCCAGATACTGAGAAGATAGTCGATGTCCCAGCGTAGCTCGTCGATGCTGCGCCCAACTCCGGCAGTGCGGACGATGCAACCCATCCCTTCCGGTGGCTCGAGTTCTTCGAGCGATTGACGAACGATATCTCGATCTTCGCCGGTTATGCGCCTGGAGACTCCACCCGCCCGAGGATTGTTGGGCATCAGGACCAGAAATCGGCCCGCCAGACTTACAAAAGTCGTTAACGCGGCGCCCTTGTTGCCGCGCTCGTCCTTCTCAACCTGGACGACGATCTCTTGCCCCTCATTAAGGACGTCTTTGATCTGGGGTCGCGCGCCTTCCTCCGGTTCGCGGACGAAGTATTCGCTGGATATTTCCTTCAGGGGAAGAAAGCCGTGGCGAGTGGCGCCATAGTCTACAAACGCGGCCTCGAGGCTGGGCTCTATTCGCGTAATACGCGCTTTGTAGATATTTGCTTTTCTCTGTTCTCGAGAAGGGACCTCGATATCAAGATCGTAGAGCCTCTGGCCATCTACTATGGCCACGCGCAACTCCTCTAGCTGAGTCGCATTGACGAGCATTCGTTTCATAATTTCTCAATCCATTGGCGGCGAGCCCTGGTTCGGGACCGACCAACGCGATCTGCGAGGCAGAACAGCAGAGAAGCTGGTTATTGACTGGCTGTAGCATAAATCTCGCCCAAAGCACCGAATGCTCAATCTGTCAGTGTCAAATCGTCCCGCATCTCAGCGGATCTAGCGACGGAGAGCAATCGCCTGGTTCTGATCGCGGCTGTCCGAACTACGGATCCGCCGACTGTAAAAAAACCTGTACCGACGGCCTATCTCTAGGGGCCGCCCCGTTGTCTATTGGCTTCAAGCCGATCTTTCGGCACTCAAAAGCCCACTCGCGTACTATAGCACAGCCGTCTGGCGGCTCAATTCAGCGCTTTCAAGAATGTCGACTCCATCACGCGTATCCGAAACCCGATCTACCTACTATCAGGACATCGATTCGGAGCTTGTC
The DNA here is from genome assembly GCA_036444815.1 of Gammaproteobacteria bacterium. GTDB lineage: Bacteria > Pseudomonadota > Gammaproteobacteria > Steroidobacterales > Rariloculaceae > SMWC01. The sequence goes on along the minus strand of JAZFPW010000071.1, from coordinate 4,030 downwards.
GGCCAGCGCTTGGATAATTTTTTGTTGGGCCAGTTGAAGGGGGTGCCACGAAGTCACGTGTACCAGTTGATCCGCTCTGGTCAGGTTAGAGTCAACAGCGGCCGCGTTCGCGCGAGCTACCGGCTTAAGATTGGCGACCGAGTCAGAGTGCCGCCGGTCTCGCGGCGAGCTACGGCCAGACCCAGAATTCCGGAGGGTGGGCTCCAATGGCTCGAGGATCGGATTCTAGCCGAAGACTCAAGACTGCTTGTGCTCGACAAGCCGCCCGGCATGGCAGTTCACGCCGGTACGGGCATCGATTTCGGCTGCATAGAAGCACTTCGTAGCCTTCGGCCGGGTCTTCGAGCCCTAGATCTAGTCCACCGCCTCGATCGCGGGACCTCCGGCTGCCTGTTGGTCGCTAAACGGCGAAGCGCGTTACGAAGGCTTCATCGTTTGCTTCGCGATGGTGGGGTGCAGAAACGTTATCTGACGTTGCTTAGGGGGTCCTGGCAACACGGTCGGGTGAATGTCGATGCACGGCTCCTGACTCAGCGGCAGCGTAACGGTGAGAGCTTCGTCAGCGTGAATGAGTCGGGTAAGTCTGCGCTCAGTCGGTTTAGCGTCGTCGAGAATTATGGCGCTCGAGCAACACTGATGGAGGTCTCGATTGCGACGGGTAGAACCCATCAGATCCGGGCGCACGCGGCCTACATGGGGCACCCCGTCGCCGGAGATGATCGTTATGGCGACGCGGACTTCAATGCGGAGCTAGGAAAGCTCGGTCTTCGCCGGATCTTCCTGCACGCGCACGCGGTCGATTTTGTCTGGCCGGACAGCGAAGAAGAATTCATGATCAGCTCGCCGTTGCCGGAGGATCTCAGAGCGGTTCAGCGACGGCTCGAATCCAGCGGATCGAGATCGAGATCCCGAAGGATCTGAGTTAGCCATATCAGGGGTAACCCCAGAAGCGCCGTGGGGTCTTCAGAACGAATTGTCCGGAAAAGCGAGATCCCCAGCCCTTCTGCCTTGAATCCACCCGCGCAATCATAGGGTCGTTCAAGTTCGAGATAGCGGTTCAGGTGAGCTTGCGAAAGTTTAAGGAACACGACCGCCGTGCTGTCCAGACCGTGCCACTGCCTGCCGGAGCTGCAGTCGATGACAGTTGTCGCCGTACTGAATACGACGGTCTCGCCTTGGCATGCACTAAGCTGACGTAGAGCCGTGCGGTGGTCACCGGGTTTTCTAAGCAGTTCGCCATTCAGGGCGGCGACCTGATCAGCCCCGACAATGATCCCATCGGCGCCAGGGTCTAAGGCCTCGACGCTCTGCGCCTTGGCAGTCGCAAGCCGTGCCGCGAGGGTGGGTGCATCCTCACCCGGTACGGCGCTCTCGTCCGCGGTGGCGGGGCGCACCTCGAAAGGCACACCTAACCGTTCCAACAGTCCGCGCCGGTAGGGTGAAGCGGATGCGAGTATCAATCGGGGCATCGTAAGTCGTGGGCGACGATTTCGTAACCCTCGGTTTTGACAGCAGAAACTCTTATACCTATCATAGATCGATTATGCCTGGCTCGTTGCACGCTTGGTACAGTCTGTACGATCTTGAAGCCCTCGCGGATCGTGAAGCTGTGTTGAGTGGCGAGATCGAACTGCGGCAACTTACGCGGCTTCTTGAGATTGTGCACTCGGCTCGAGGGACCATCCAGGCAAGCCTAAAGTTTTATCGGCATGCGATTAGCTCCGTTGCGGTGGACCTGGCATTCGATTCGGTTTTGGAGCTGACTTGTCAGCGTTGCTTGGAGCCGTTGGTGCAAGACGTCTCCGAACGAGTGTCGCTGACGTTGCTTGAGCCGGGATCGATAAGCGGCGAAATTGCGAATGAGGGCGAAGTTGTGGTCTTGACGGACGGAAAATTCAATCCCGCTGCGTTGCTAGAGGATGAACTGATTTTATCGTTGCCCATAAGTCCACGGCATACAGAAATCGATGAGTGCGGAAGCATGGCTCAGGCTCTTCAGGCGCTAGCGCCTAAAGACCGGTCTGGGATAGCCGATCCGCCTCTCAGAAGTCACTGAGGAGACATGAAGAATGGCCGTTCAAAAAGGACGAAAAACCTCGTCGAGACGAGATATGCGCCGCTCGCACGATAGGCTAACTGGCCCGACACTTTCTGTGGATCCGAATACCGGAGAGACGCACCAGCGCCATCATGTCACGGCTGAAGGCTTCTACCGCGGCCGCAAGGTACTAGAAGTTCCAGTCCCAGTCGACGAGCAGGACGATTAGGAGCCTGTTCGTCTAGCACTGATCTAGACTCTGTTCTCTTCCCTAAGCTATTCCAATGGCTCGCAAGGTCTCAATTGCGCTTGATGTCATGGGCGGCGACAGTGGCCCCGATACTGTCGTACCCGCTGCGTTCGCCGTTCTGGAACGCGACGAGTCGGTCGATCTGTCGCTGGTCGGGTTGCCTGAGACGTTGGAGGACGCTCGGCGCTCCGCCGGTGGACGATACGACGGCCGGCTCCGTTACGTCGTCGCCTCCGAAGTCGTGGAGATGGATGAACGTCCAGCTGACGCACTTCGCCGAAAGAAGAAATCCTCATTGCGTCTTGCCATACAGGAAGTAAAGGACGGGATGGCCGATGCTTGTGTGACTTCGGGAAACACCGGCGCGCTGACGTCGACCGCCCGATACATCTTGAAGACATTACCGGGAATCGATCGGCCGGCAATCATTTCGGCCGTACCCGGACTGAACGGCCCGTCCTTCATGTTAGATCTCGGTGCGAACGTCGGGTGCAGCGCCCAGCACCTACTGCAATTCGCGCTCATGGGCTCAGTAGTTGCTGAGGACATTCTCGAGATCGAGCGGGCTAGCATCGGCCTGTTGAACATCGGCGAAGAGGATACCAAGGGTAACGAAGTCGTCCGTGAAGCCGGGGAACTGCTGACTCGAAGTAGCCTGAACTACATCGGTTTTGTCGAAGGTAATGATATTTTTAGCGGCAAAGCGAACGTGATCGTAAGCGATGGATTCGTCGGTAACGTCGCGCTCAAGACGATGGAAGGTGTCGCGAGCCTGATCGCATCCTATCTCCGCGAGGAATTTGACAAGAACGTTCTGCGCAAGCTTCAAGGTTTGGCAGCGAGTTCGGCCCTCAACGCGCTTCGCGACCGGTTGGACGCTCGCCGATATAACGGGGCGAGTTTGGTAGGACTCAACGGTGTCGTGATAAAGAGCCATGGTGGTGCGGACAAACTTGCTTTTGAGACCGCTGTCCATCTGGCGATTGTCGAGGCACGAAAGGGTGTGCCGGTGCAGATTGGGAGATTGGTGGAGGAGCAGTCAGCAGTATGTATTCGCGAATAATCGGAACGGGCAGCTACCTTCCCGAGCGAGTTCTGACTAACGTCGATCTTGAGGCGATGGTGGACACCACGGCTGAATGGATTCGGTCTCGCACCGGTATCGAGCAACGGTACATCGCTGCGGATGATGAGACGACCAGTGATCTGGCCTATCATGCTTCGCTAGCTGGGATGGAGATGGCAGGCGTAGGCCCGCAGGAGATCGACATGATCGTTGTGGGCACCTGCACACCCGATGTCGTCTTTCCGAATGTGGGCTGTCTGTTGCAGCAACGCCTCGGTATCGGCGGCGGGCCCGCATTCAGTGTAGAGGCAGCCTGTAGCGGATTCATGTATGCCCTCACGATTGCGGATCAGTTCATTCGTACCGGCAGTATCCGGCGAGCGCTGGTCGTCGGTGCCGAGACCATGTCGCGCATCGTGGACTGGACAGATCGGGAGACGTGCGTTCTGTTCGGCGATGGCGCGGGTGCCATCGTCATCGAGGCGGCCGATGAGCCCGGAGTGATCTACTCCAGCCTGGGCGCGGATGGAAAATATAAGGACCTGTTATACGCCGACACGGGCGTCTCTAAGAGGTCATTGGCGCATGACACCTCCCTGATACGAATGAAGGGCAACGAGGTCTTCAAGGTCGCCGTTCGGACGTTAGAGCGTATGGTCGATCAGGTGATCGAGGA
>JAZFPW010000070.1:0-3376 GCA_036444815.1 Gammaproteobacteria bacterium | reverse complement strand
GCGACGATTGGGGTGAACTCCATGGCCTCTACGAAGAGCCCGAAGGGCGACGACGCGCTCGAATTACCGTATGGATGCGTACCGCACGGCATAAGAAGGTCGTCGCGTTCCGGACCTTTCTACGGACAGTACTGCACGAGATCTGCCACCACCTGGACTACGAACTGCTCGAGCTGGCGGATTCGTTTCATACGGAGGGCTTTTTTAAACGCGAGTCGAGCCTGTTTCACCAACTGGTGCCGGCAAAGCACTAACCGGCTTTGGACCAGAGTTTGTAGTTACCGCGCGCCTCGTCGAATTCAAGCCCTATCGACCCGTGCTCAGCTGCGTCCTCGAGGAGCCCCGAGAAATTCCGATAGCCGTAGTAACTCTCATTGAACCCCGGGTAGACCCGCTTTACCGTCTGTTTGACGATCGAACCCCAGAGTGGGTCATACTCCGCCTCCAGTGAACTCACGGTGGCTGCAAGACGTTCGAATGCCTCCTGCTGCTTGGCCGTCTGGCCTTTCTTTCGTTTCGGCGGGACACGTTTCGATTCCCTGATCAGGTCATCGTAAAACATGAATTCATCGCAGTTACGTGACAATAAATCCGACGTCGAGCTGCGCACGCCGCAGCCGACGACGCGCTTGTCGTTCTCCTTGAGCTTCGATGCCAGCGGCGAGAAGTCGCTGTCGCCGGTCAGTAGTGCGAAGCTATCGATATGTGTCTTGGAGTAACACAGATCGATCGCATCGACCACCATGCGGATGTCTGCGCTATTTTTTCCGCTGACCGAGGATTGAGGTATGTCCACCATCTCGAAGCCGCTCGCGTGAAACTCCTTCATGTACTCTTTGTAGCGAGTCCAGTCACAGTACGCTCGCTTGAACACGATTCGGCCTCTTTCGAGTAAACGCTTGAGCACAAGATCCACCTGAAAGCGGCCGAGTTTGCTATCGCGGGCACCAAGCGCCAGGTTCTCGAAGTCGACGAACACGGCGAGTGTGATCTCGGAGCGAGTCAGCGGGTCTGAGTTCATAGGAGGATTGCACTCTTGGACGGACGGCTTGTTGCCATGGTGAGGGATAGGGGTGCCGGCCGCAAGGCCGTGAGCGAGTCGTGATGGTACGATCCCGATAGCTCAGCGGCGGAACCGGCAGCCGGAACACAATGCACCTAGTCGTCTTAACACTCTTCATACTGCTACTAATCCTCGGCCCCGGGCTCTGGGTCAAATCCGTAATGACCCGCTACAGCCGCCCTGCGGATCGCTACGGCAAGAGTGGCGAGGATGTCGCCCGGGAACTCCTGAATCACCTCGGCCTGCACGACGTCGGTACTGAGACAACGGACGCCGGCGATCACTACGACCCGATAACGAAGATCGTGCGTCTCTCGCCGCCCATCTTCAACGGGCACTCGCTGACGGCGATTACCGTGGCCGCGCATGAGGTGGGGCACGCGTTGCAGGACGCCAAAGGGTTCCGTCCGTTGAAATGGCGAACTCGTCTGGTGAAGTGGGTTGGCCCTATCGAAAAATTGGGTGCGGGCCTGTTGATGGTAGCGCCGTTTTCGGTAGCGCTGACGCGCGCGCCCGTAATCGGCCTGCTGACATTTCTGGGCGGCATGCTGACCCTGAGCTCGGGCACGGCGATCCACTTCTTGACGCTGCCCACAGAATTTGACGCAAGTTTTGGCCGCGCACTGCCGTTGCTCGATCAGCAGCGTATTCTCCAGCCAGGTGATGAGCACAAGGCGAGGCGTCTCCTGACCGCAGCGGCGCTGACCTATGTATCGGGTTCGCTGACCAGCCTGCTCAATATTGCCCGCTGGTGGGCGATCCTGAGACGCTAAACCCGTGACGAAACCCTATTCGGGTCATTACAATGCCGCAGACTCGGCGAAGTGCCCGACCAGCGCCAGATTGGATAACGAGCGGAGACAGGCTTAGAACGATGACAAGACGGTCACGCAAACGGGGTAGAACACACCCGGAAACGCCGGCTGAGCTCGTCGCGCCCGCGAGTTTCGTGCTACCCGGTGTGGTCGCCTGCTTTTTCCTGTCGGGTTTCGCGGCATTGCTCTATCAAACGGCGTGGCTGCGGCAATTCTCATTGGTCTTCGGCACCAGCGAGCTGGCGGTCGCGGCGGTCCTGGCTGCGTATATGGGTGGCCTGGCTGCCGGCGCCGCCGTCGCGGGGCGCTACATCGCCCGTGTGCGGCGACCGATCCTGGTGTACGGCGTGCTGGAAGCCGGCATCGCGCTGTCAGCCCTCGCCGTGCCGCTGCTGTTAGCCGGCGCGAGAGCACTGTATACACTGGCGCTCGGAGATCAGCCCGGCCCGCCCGACGCGGCCACGATCGGCCAGCCGGTGTTCTACCTCGTTGTGGCCTTTCTCGTGCTGGCGTTACCGACGGGCTTCATGGGAGCGACGCTGCCGCTGCTGACCCGGCACGCGATCACGACCGACAAACAGATCGGACCCAGGGTCGCTCTGCTGTACGCCGTCAATACCGCCGGCGCGGTGTTCGGTACGATTGCCGCAGGATTTTTACTGCTACCGGCACTGGGCCTGGCCGGCACGGTCTGGGTCGGCGTGGCGGTCAATGCCGCGGTCTTCGCCATCGCCGCGTTGTTAGCCAAGCGCGCGCCGGCGGTCGTGCCGGCAGGAGACGCCGTGGAGACGTCGACGGCGAAGCCCAGAGGGTTTTTCGACTCATGCATTGCACCGTTCCTGGCCGGAGACCGGCCGTTCGCCGAGCGTTTAGACGTCGTATTCCGGATGCAGCCCGGCTGGATACTGCCGTTAGTGTTGGTCTCCGGTGCCAATGCATTTCTGTACGAGATACTGTGGACGCGGATGCTGACTCACATCATGGGCGGCAGCATCTATGCTTTCGCCACGATGCTCGCAGCCTTCCTGACCGGAATCGCGTTGGGTGGCGGCCTGGCGGGGAGATTCGCCGCGGACAGGCAGCGGGCCGCGCTGATGTTCGCCATGGCCCAAATCGCGATCGCCGTGCTGTCGATGGGAGTCTACACGTGGATGGGCCCGCTCATCCCAGCGACGAAGACGACGCAGGTACTGGCCGTCTATGCAGTCAGTGTGATGCTGCCGGCCACCATTTTCATTGGCGCGACCTTTCCGCTCGCCGTGCGGATACTCGCGAGGGACGAGCGGGAGGCGAGCGCAGGAACGGCGCGTGTATACACATGGAACACGGTCGGTGCAATCGTGGGCGCGATCCTCGCCGGCTTCTTCCTGATCCCCGGACTGGGCTTCGAAGGAGCGATTCGGTTTGCCGTCTCCGTCAATCTCGCGCTGGCGATATGGACGATTGCCTTCGTCGCCGCTCCGAAGCGCGTCTACACGAGCGCCGCCGCTGCCGTATT
>JAZFPW010000069.1:0-5472 GCA_036444815.1 Gammaproteobacteria bacterium | reverse complement strand
TCGCGCATGCAGGTGACAGCAGTATCGTCGTCCCCGTCGTCGCGAACGCCCACGCCAGGTCGACCGCGGCCGCAAGGTCCCCCGCGACCCGCGTCGGGCAGCTGCCCGACAACGCCCCTTCGAGTTTCTCGGCAGCCTCGCCGATTAACACGGCACCGATCAGTCTGCCAGGCGCACTGGCGGCGAGCGAGCTGAAGTCCGCCCCTTTACTCTGTCCGCCGGCGATCAGCACGAATGGGCCCTTCAGGCCCTCGAGTGCGGCGACGGTCGCGGCGACGTTGGTACCCTTGGAGTCGTTGATGAAAGTCACGCCGTCTTTCTCCCCAACCCACTGACAGCGATGCGGTAAGCCTGCGAACTGTTCCAAGGCCTCCAACTGGGGTGAAAGATCGCGCTCGAGCGCACCGCTGAACGCCAATGCGGCCAGCGCGTTGGCTTCATTGTGGGCGCCCCGCAGGTGCATGGCGGCTACCGGCAACAACGGTTTGCGCTGCCCCGCGAACCAGCGTTCGCCTTGATGTTCCATGATGCCGTAACCGTTCTCCGGATTCTCGCGCAGCGAAAACGGGATCGCCCGCGGATGTTCGCGACTCATCTCCCGAACCAATGGATCATCCCAGTTGAACACCGCCGTATCGGCCGCGCGCAGCAACTTCGACTTACACGCCGCATATTCCGTCAGGCTCCCATGCCGGTCCAGATGATCCGGGGAGACGTTGAGGACGGTGGCGACCTGTGGCTTCAGCGTCTCGGTGGTCTCCAATTGAAAACTCGATATTTCCAGCAGGTAGATATCGGCAGATTCTTCCAAGAGCTGCAACGCCGGCGGCCCCAGGTTGCCGCCCGCCGCGACATCGAGGCCCGTCGCTGACAACATGCGTTCCAGCAGCGTGACGACCGTGCTCTTGCCATTGGAGCCCGTTACCGCCAGCACCGGCTCTGTCACCGCGCGCGCAAACAACTCGATGTCGCCGAGCAACGGAATCCCTGCCTGTCTGGCTTGCGCGGCGACCGGCGTGTCGAGCCCGAGCCCCGGCGACAACACGACCTGGCCGACACCCTCGAGCCAACGTGGATCCTGACTCTCGAGGATCACGCGTATCCCGGGATGGGTATCCCGCAACTCGTCGAGGCCAGGGGGCGCCGGTCGGCTATCGATCACCGTCACGTCGACGCCGCGTGCAGCGAGATACCGTGCCGTGGCGACACCCGTGGCGCCGAGTCCGACCACGAGGGTCGCGGCGCCTTGCGCCGAAGTGTTCACTGCGCTCTCATCGTGTCGTTCGACGCTCCGGCTAACATTCCTCGTCATCTGATCTTAAGACTTGCCAATCCAATCAGCACCAGAATCACGGTAATGATCCAAAAACGCACAATCACTTTGGGTTCGGCCCAGCCCTTGAGCTCGAAGTGATGATGCAACGGCGCCATGCGAAAAATACGCCGGCCTGTCATCTTGTAGGAGGCAACCTGGATTATGACCGAGACGGTTTCGACGACGAATACACCGCCCATGATGAACAACACCAGTTCTTGCCTCACCACCACAGCCACTAGCCCTAAGGCTGCACCGAGCGCTAACGCTCCGATGTCACCCATGAAGACCTGAGCGGGATAGGTGTTGAACCACAAGAAGCCCAGACCGGCGCCAGCCAGGGCCGCACAAAATACTAACATCTCTCCGGACCCCGGAACGTAGGGGATGCCGAGATAGCCCGAGAACACTACATTGCCAGTGGCGTAGGCGAAGACGCCTAACGCACTGCCAACCAGCACCGCAGGCATGATCGCGAGCCCATCCAGGCCGTCGGTAAGATTCACGGCGTTGGACGCGCCGACGATGACCAGATAGGTGAACGGAACGTAGACAAAGACATTCATCGGTATCATCGTGTCTTTGAAATAGGGGATCAGGAGCGCCTGTTCGACGGCGGGGTTCTCCGCGGTGTAGTACAGCGCCAGCGCCCCGCCGAGCCCGACAACCGACTGCCAGAAGAACTTTCTCGCCGGACGCAACCCTTTGGAGTCGCCGATCACAATCTTCTTGTAGTCGTCCACGAAACCGATGCCACCGAATGCGAGCGTCACGATCAGGACGATCCAGACGAAGCGATTGCTCAGATCGCCCCATAGCAACGTGCTGACGACGATGGCCAGCAGGATCAACGCCCCGCCCATCGTCGGCGTGCCGGCCTTAGGCAAATGCGTCGGGGGTCCGAGTTGGCGCACGGATTGACCGACGCGTCGCAGAGAGAGTCGCTGGATGACGGCGGGGCCCATTGCAAACGACAGGACCAACGCGGTCAGTGCGCCGAGAATCGCGCGCAGGGTCAGGTAGCCGAAGACGTTAAAGCCAGAATGGAAACGGGTCAGGTACTCGGTGAGATAGATCAGCATGACGCCTCTTCGCCGGAAGCGCCGTCGGTCGTCAGCAGGTTCACCAGTTTCTCCAGAGCCATGACCCGGGAGCCCTTGACGAGGATCGTCACGTCTTCTGCGAGCATTGCCTCGACTGCCTTGCCCAGCGAAGCCGTATCTTCGAACGAGCGTCCCGCGCTGCCGAACGCATCGGCGGCCAGCCGGCTCAGTGGACCGATCGTCAGCAGCGCATCACAACGGCCCGTCGCGTACTGCCCGATCTCGCGGTGCAGCTCCTTCGCGCCATCCCCGAGTTCAGCCATATCGCCCAGCACCAGGACTCGCGTGCCGTTCGCCTGCGCGAGGTAATCGACCGCGGCGCGGGCCGAGGCCGGATTGGCGTTGTAGCTGTCATCGATAATCGCCGCGCCGCGGCGCCCCGGTATGACATTCAGGCGGCCCTGCAGCGCGTGGGCGCTATTGAGGCCGTTAATGATGTCTTCGGGCACGGTACCCAGCGCGTGTGCGGCTGCAGCAGCCGCCAATGCGTTGAGCACGTTGTGCCGGCCGGCGAGCGGCAGATCGATGTCGACACGCTCGCCTTCCGGTAGCTGCATCGTGAACCGGGAACCGGAGATTTCGGCGACGATCTCCCCGGCGACGGTACAGTCCGCCCGGGCATCGAGTCCGAATGTCAGCACGGTCACGGCCCGGCTGCGCGCCCGCCAGTCTTCGCAGAAATCATCATCGGCGCTGATGACCGCTGTCCCGGCGCGAGGCAGGTGATCGAGCAACTCGCCTTTCGCCGCGGCGACGCCCGCGATTGAACCAAACCCTTCCAGGTGCGTGGCGTAGGCATTCGTGATCACGCCGACCGTCGGCTGGACGAGACTGCTCAGATAGTCGATCTCGCCTGGGTGATTGGCGCCAAGCTCGACCACGAGCGCCTCGTGTGTCTCGTCCAGCGCCATCAGTGTTAACGGCACGCCGATGTCGTTGTTGAGATTGCCCTCGGTCACGCAGACGTTGCGCCGACACCTTAGTATGCTCGCGATGAGTTCCTTGACCGTGGTCTTGCCGTTACTACCGGTCACGGCCACGACGGGCAGTGGGACGTTCTCTCTCCAGGCACGCGCCATCTGCCCGAACGCGAGACGCGTGTCGGCGACCTCGAGCTGCGGCAGTGGGACCGTCGCCCGGCGAGACACCAGCGCACCGGCGGCGCCCCGGGAGTGAGCGTCCGCGACGAAATCGTTACCGTCGAAATGCGCGCCTTCGATCGCGACGAACAACGCGCCGGCGTCCAGGCTGCGGCTGTCGATGCTGATCGGGCCGAAGCTGGCATCTTCACCGATCAGGCTAATCTCGAGCGTCTCCGCAACTGCTGCTAGCGTCCGGGACATCACGCTCGTCCTGCCAACGCCTGTTCGACGACGGCGCAGTCACTGAATTCCCGTTGCTCACCGGCGACCCACTGCGACTCTTCGTGCCCCTTCCCCGCCACGAGCACCACGTCGTCGGCGCGGGCCTCGTCGACGGCAGCGGTAATCGCCCGGCGCCGATCATGCTCGATCCCAACATCGGGATGCGCGGCTATCCCCGCGCGAATTTCCGCGACGATCGCGCCGGGGTCTTCATCCCGCGGGTTGTCGTCGGTCAACACGATGTGCTCCGCGAATTTCGCGGCAGCCGTACCCATGGCAGCCCGCTTGCCCGAGTCTCGTTGTCCGCCACAGCCGAACACGCACCACAGCTCGGCGCTGGTGGTTCGACGCAAGTGCTCGAGCGCCCTCGCCAACGCGGCAGGCGTGTGGGCGTAGTCGACGACGACCCACGGCTCCCCGTCACCACCGCCGAATACCTGCATGCGGCCGGCGAGCCTCGAGCACTGGCCCAGCGATTCACATGCCTCCGCCAGGGGCACATCCCAGGCGATCAGTGCGCCCAGCGCCAGCAAGAGATTCTCGGCGTTGAAATCCCCGACCAGCGGGGAAGTGATGACGCCCTGCCCACCCGGGCCGCGGACCTCGAGCTCGATCCCGTGCAGGTCGGCACTGACGAGGCGGCCGCGAATGTCGGCGTCTTGTTGCAGACTGACGTCGATTCGTGTCACCGACGCGCCGAGCCGCTGTGCCAGGATCGGGCCGAACGGGTCGTCGGCAAACAGCACGGCCTGCTGCAGAGCCGGTAAGCGAAACAGGCGCGCTTTGGCATCCCGGTAGCTCGCGAGATCGCCGTGGTAGTCGAGGTGGTCCCGGGACAGGTTGGTGAATACGGCGGTCTGAAACTCCAATCCGGCGATTCGATCCTGCGCCAGCGCGTGGGATGAGACCTCCATAGCCGCATAGCTCACCGACAGGGAGCGCAGCGTTCTGTGCAGGGTCAGACAATCGGGCGTCGTCAATGTCTGAGCGACGACCTGCGGCGGGATACCGTGACCCAACGTGCCGACGTAGCCACATGGCGTGCCGCGAAGCGTCTGGGCCTCGGCGAGCAGATGCGCCACCGTGCTCTTGCCGTTAGTGCCGGTGACCCCGGCCAGTATCAGCGGTTCTGCGCCGCGGGCGAAGTAGGCCCGCGCGAGCTCACCGAGCTGCGCCTTCAGTCCCGGAACGGCGACGCTCGGCGCGGCCACGTCGGAGTGGGCCGCCGAGGGCTCGTAAACGACAACCGCCGCGCCGCGAGCGAGCGCGTCGTCGACGTGATCCAGGCCGTGACTCTGCGTACCCGGCACCGCGAGGAAGGCGGCTCCAGGCCGCGCCTGTCGGCTGTCGAGGACGAGATCTACGACTTCGAGGTCGCTTATGTTCCCGGCGGCCGAACCGAACAGCTCCCCTAGCGTCATTGCCGCTGTCGCCAGCGCCGCCATCATGGAGCGAGCTCCGCCTGGGCCACAATCATCAGCGGGGGCTCTCGCAGTGCGTCGGGTGGAATCGCCAACAGTCGCATGGCGCCCGACAGGATCCGCGCGAAGACCGGCGCAGCGATTTCGCCACCGGAATAGTCCTCGCCTTGGGGTTCGTCGATAACGACTACGGCGACGAGTCTCGGCTCGCTGACCGGCGCCAGCCCGGCGAACACGGCGAAGTAGCGACCGTCCGAGTAGCCACCGAC
>JAZFPW010000068.1:0-6029 GCA_036444815.1 Gammaproteobacteria bacterium | reverse complement strand
TGCGACGGCACTTCTGACGGCCTGTGGCCTAGCGCTGAGGAGTTTCGACTAACATGCCGAGAATTAATCTCCTGCCGTGGCGTGCAGAGGCACGCCAAAAGCGAAAGAAGGACTTCCTGATGGCCCTTGGGGCAGCGGTTCTAGTCGGCGCGTTCATCACGATCACCGGCAAACTGACCGTCCTGCAGTGGATTCAAAATCAAGAAGCTCGTAACGATCTCCTGAAGACCGAGATCACGGTACTCGACAGGCGGATCGATGAGATCCTCGGCCTCGAGAACCAGAAGGAACGACTCCTCGCGCGCATGGAGATCATCGAGCAGTTACAGAGATCCCGTCCCGAGGTCGTGCATCTATTCGATGAGCTCGTCGAGACTCTACCGCAGGGTGTCTATCTGAACGAGATAATCCAAACCGCCTCGCGGATCGAGATCTCGGGATCGGCCCAGTCGAGTACGCGCGTCTCTGCGCTGATGCGCAACATCGAGGACTCGGACTGGCTTCGCGAACCGGGACTCGATGTCGTGGAAACCATCGAGGATGGTCCTTCGCGCAATGCTCAATTTACGATCTTTGCCCAGCAGATCTCCCTTAACGATCCCGAGGAGGACCTGACGCTGCCATGAACATTATTGAAGAACTCCAATCACTGGACACGAGCGATCCCGGCCGTTGGCCACTGTTGTTCCGGCTAGTCTCGGTAGTGGTCGTGTTCGTCGCAGTATCCATATTCGGCGTGTACATGTTCGTTGTTAAATCGGAGTTGCCAGTGCTCGAACGATCGGAGCTCGAGGAGCAAGAACTCCGTGCAACGTTCGAAGAACGACAGACCAAGACCGCGAACTTCGACGCCTATCGCGCGCAGCTGGCTGAGATCGAGCGGTCGTTCGGCACGATGCTGCGCCAGCTCCCCGGCCAAACCGAGGTCCCGAATCTGCTCGTGGACATCTCGCAGACCGGTCTGGGTGCTGGACTCGAGGAGAAACTCTTCCAGCCGATGGGCGAGATCCCGCGAGAGTTCTACGCGGAGCTGCCGATCAAGATTCGTCTAACCGGCAGTTACCACGAGCTTGGCGATTTTGTCAGCGGCATCGCTGCGTTACCGAGAATCGTAACGCTGCACGACATCGCTATCAGACCCGTCACTCCGGACGACTTCGACGAGCTGACACTGGATGTGACCGCCAAGACCTATCGTTACCTGGATGAGGATGCGACGGAGGGATAATGGCTGACCAACGGACAACGGTCTGGCGCTTACTGGTCGTGACCACCATCGCGACCGGGCTGGGTGCGTGCGGCGCCGAAATGGGCGACTTGAGGACCTATGTCGACGAGGTTAAAGCTCGGCCCGGAGGCATCATCGCGCCTCTGCCCCGGATCGTACCGGCGCCGACTTTCGCCTACGAGGCCGGTGACCGACGCTCGCCGTTCCTGCCCGAGACACCGCAAGGCGTAGGCAGCCTCAACCCGGACTCCATTCAGGGCCCAGACCCGAATCGTCCTCGGGAGTTCCTCGAGCAATTTCCGCTGGATACGTTGCGCATGGTCGGAACCCTGGAGACTTTGGGCGATTCGTTTGGGTTGGTTCAGACATCCGATGGCCTGATCTATCGCGTCACGCTCGGTCATCACATGGGACAGAACTACGGTCGAGTCACGTTAATCTCGGACTCTGAGATCGTGCTCGTAGAAATTATTTCCGATGGTATCGGTGGCTACCTGGAACGCCCCGCGGCCATCGGCTTGAGTGATTAACAACCCAGGGGACGTAACGGGAGTAAACCTAATATGTACACGACAGCGCCCAACCGGATCGGGCACGTCTCTGCAAGACTTCACCACGGACTGGTGACATTGGCGTGGATCGGCTTAGCCCTAAACGCATCGCTGCCTGCTCAGGCGCAGGTTGAGACATCGCGTCAGCTTCAAGCGATCGACGTCCAATCGCTCCCCGGTCAGGTCCTCGAGTTGCGCCTACGCCTGAGCGAGGCCGCACCGGAGGCCCTGAGCTTCACGATCGACAACCCTGCCAGGATCGCGCTCGACCTGCCCGGCACCGTCCTCGGACTTGAGTCGCGCCGACAGGACGTCAACCTCGGCCCGCTTGCGACGATCCTGACCGCTGAAGCGAATGGCCGTACGCGAGTCGTTCTGAATATGAACGTCATGGTGCCGTTTGAGACGAGGACCGTTGGCGACAGCGTCTACGTCACGCTCGGGCGGGCGGATAGCACGGCGCCGGCCCCGTCCTTCGCGGCACAACCCAGCCTGCCCGGCACGAGCCGGTCTGGCACGGCGCAAGCGTCGAATCGCGGGATTACGAATATCGACTTTCGCCGCGGCGCCAATGGCTCCGGACAAGTCGTAGTGGAACTCGCCGACCCGCGCACGACCGTCGACGTACGCGAGGAAGGCGGCCGCATCATCGTAGACTTCCAGAATACGAACTTGCCTGACGCATTGTTACGTCGGCTCGACGTCACGGACTTCGCGACACCCGTTTCCACCGTCGATGCGGTGCGAGCCAACGCGGATGCCAGGCTGATTATTTCCACGATCTCGGCCTACGAGCAGGTCGCTTACCAGACCGATAACCTCTTCACCCTGGAGTTCCAGACACCGACCGAGGTAGTGCAGCCGAGCGGAATATTCAATGTGGATCGAGAATATGTCGGCGAACGACTGACGCTGAACTTCCAGGACATCGAGACTCGCGCAGTGCTGCAGCTACTCGCAGACACCAGTGATCTCAACATCGTCGTCAGCGACAGCGTGCAGGGAAACGTCACGCTGCGCTTACAGAACGTGCCGTGGGATCAGGCACTGGACATCTTGCTCACGACCAAGGGGCTCGATCTGCGGCGTAACGGCAACGTTATCCTCGTCGCGCCTGCCGAAGAGATCGCCGCGAGGGAGCGGGCCGAACTCGAAGCCATCCAGGAGCTGCAGACACTAGAACCCCTGCGCTCGGAGTTCATCCAGGTCAATTATGCGAAGGCCGCCGATCTGGCGACGCTGATCAGCGGCGGCGGCTCGAATCCGTTGATCTCCGATCGCGGCAGCATCGCGATCGACGAAAGGACCAACACGCTGCTGGTTCAAGACACCTCGTTACGGGTGGAGAATATCCGCCGGCTCGTATCTACGTTGGACATTCCGGTCCCACAGGTGTTGATCGAGTCGCGAATCGTTATCGTCAATGACGACTACACTCGCAACCTCGGCGTACGATTCGGTGCGACCGTCGTCCGGGACAACTCCGGCGACGGCCTGTTGTCGTTCACGGGTACTAGCGCGGGTTCGGACACCATCGTCCAGTCGGGAATCGCCAATATCAACAACACCGGCACACCGTTTCCGATAACGACGCCGTCGATCGATCAACGCTACAACGTGAACCTGCCGATCGCCTCCCCGGCTGGACAGTTTGCGCTGGCGATACTCGACTCCGACTTCCTCGTCGACTTAGAACTGACGGCTCTGCAGGCGGAGGGCGACGGCCAGATTATCTCGACGCCGCGAATCATCACGGCCAACCAGAAGGAGGGCCGTATAGAACAGGGTGTCGAGGTTCCGTATCAGGAATCTTCTTCGAGCGGTGCGACCACGACGCAGTTCAAGGAGGCGGTGCTGAGCCTGACCGTCACACCACAAGTGACGCCGGATAACAGCATCATCATGGACTTGTTCGTCACCAAGGACTCTGTGGGCGAACTGGTCGCCAGCGCCACGGGCGGATTCGTGCCTAGCATCGATACTCGCTCCGTGGTCACGACGGTACTGGTGAAGGACGGCCAGACCGTGGTACTGGGTGGGATCTTCGAGACGGAAGAACGCGAGACCATCAACAAGGTGCCAGTGCTCGGAGACATCCCGGTGATCGGCTCTCTGTTCCGCTCGACGGTCACGCTCAATAACCAGGCGGAACTGCTGATCTTCGTGACGCCCAGGATCCTTCGCGACGGCGCCAGCCTGTACTAGCGGGAGACGAATCTCGCCGGGGAAGCCCAGCGGATAATGGAGAAGGCCAGCCAGCGTGCTGGCCTTTTCATTCTGGGCGCCCTGCCTGCGATCCCCTTGGTATAACAGGCTGCTAGACTGCCGTTGCGGTGAGTGACCTCAACAGCATCTACCTGATCGGCCCCATGGGTTCCGGCAAGACCGCCGTCGGACGGCAACTCGCCACGGAACTCGGCTTGGAGTTTTTCGACAGCGATGCGGAGATCGAGACCAGCACCGGCGTGGATATCGCCTATATCTTCGAGCGGGAGGGCGAAGCCAGTTTTCGGCATCGGGAGCGGGAGTGCATCGCCAACTTGACCCAACGCAAGAATGTCGTGCTCGCGACCGGCGGCGGAGCTGTAATGGACGAGGAGAACCGCCGCAATCTATCGCGGAACGGGATCATCGTTTACCTGCGGACCAGTATTGAGCGGCAACTTGAGCGTACGCAGCACGCCAAGAACAGACCGCTGCTGATGGACGGCGAGCCCAGAGAGACGCTGGAACGGCTAGCCGCCGAGCGCGGCCCACTGTACGAGGGCCTGGCATCGTTCTCGGTCGAGACTGGCGGACGCCACGTCAGATCCGTGGTCGCGAAGGTCCGCAAAATATTGAAGGATCGTGGCTTCGAGCCGTTGTAAAACTGACGCTCCCCTGCGAACCTTCGCACCACCGGCCCGTTAGCAG
Source organism: Gammaproteobacteria bacterium (assembly GCA_036444815.1). GTDB lineage: Bacteria > Pseudomonadota > Gammaproteobacteria > Steroidobacterales > Rariloculaceae > SMWC01. The sequence continues at coordinate 1,337 of JAZFPW010000068.1, read as the reverse complement.
CTGACGACATGGAAACCCTGCAAGTTTCACTGGGAGAGCGGAGTTACCCGATACTCATCGGCCCGGGGCTGTTGGGTGAATCGGGTGTGCTCGCGGAGATCATCACGGCTCGTCAGGTCTTGATTGTCACGAACGAGGTCGTCGCGCCACTGTATCTCGCCACGCTTGAGCGGGCGATCGCGGCCGACGAACAACACGCCATAGTCCTGCCCGACGGCGAAGAGCAGAAATCCCTGCAGACGTTTTCAACGATCATCGATGCGCTCGTGGAACACGGTTTCCATCGCGACGCCTGCCTTGTGGCGCTCGGCGGCGGCGTCGTCGGTGACATCGGCGGCTTCGCCGCATCGTGCTACCAGCGCGGTATCGACTACGTCCAGGTGCCGACGACGTTGCTCGCTCAGGTAGACTCCTCGGTGGGCGGCAAGACGGCCGTCAATCATCCCGACGCCAAAAACATGATCGGTGCGTTCTACCAGCCGACCTGCGTACTGGCCGATACCGACACCCTGAAGACCTTGCCGCCGCGAGAGTTCGCCGCGGGGCTCGCCGAGGTCATCAAGCACAGCCTGATATTGGATTACGACTTCTTCGTCTGGCTGGAAGAGCACGTGGACGATCTTATTGCGATGGACGCCGCGGCCCTCAGTTTTGTCGTTCGCAGAAACTGCGAGCTCAAGGCTGCGATCGTCGCGGAGGACGAGCGCGAACGTGGCCGCCGTGCGCTACTGAACCTCGGCCATACGTTCGGCCATGCGCTGGAGTCTCTGGGCGGATACGGCCGGTGGCTCCACGGCGAGGCCGTGTCTATCGGTATCGCGCTGGCCGCCCGGACGTCCGCACGGCTCGGCTGGCTGGACGCAGACGCCTGCGACCGCATAGAAGCGCTACTCGCGCAGGCCGGGCTGCCGGTCAGCGCACGCGACATCGAGGTCGAGCGCCTGCTCGGACGTATGGGCATGGACAAGAAAGCCAGCGCCGAGGGGCTCAAACTCGTGCTGTTGAAAGAGATCGGTCAAGGCGTGATCGCGCCGTCGCCGGATGAGTCGCTGCTTCGAGATGTCATCGAGACACAGGTAATGGTCCAACAAGGCTATATTGATGCGCCATTAGCCTGACGCAGGTGTGTCGTGCTCGCAGACCTCGCCCCTTATGCCGTCGGCCCGTCCAACTCCAGAGGCCGCCGACACCCCGAACCGCCGCCCGCCTATCGTAGCGAGTTTCAGCGCGACCGCGATCGAATCATTCATTGCGCCGCGTTTCGTCGACTCGTGTACAAGACCCAGGTCTTCGTCAATCACGAAGGCGACCTCTATCGCACGCGGCTGACTCATTCT
>JAZFPW010000067.1:0-12868 GCA_036444815.1 Gammaproteobacteria bacterium | reverse complement strand
TAGGCATGCCGCCAGCGTTCAATCTGAGCCAGGATCAAACTCTTCAATTTAAAGGCTTGAGTCCTGAACGCTTTCTTTCGGGGTGCACGAAGCACCCCTAAGTAGACGCTCTGGCACCGTTGTTTCGATGCGAGCGCCCACACAAGTTGCTTGAGACAGATTGTTAAAGAGCACGCCTGGCCCCAATACCCAGGCAGACCCGTAAGTATACTCGCGATCGAGACTCGCTCCAAGCCATACGCGACTTGAGGTTGGCCGATCCGAAGATATATTTCTAGGTCGGGAGGCGCGGCATTATACGGACTGCGGCGCCCGACACAAGCACCCTCTCCACCGGTAGATGCAGGACTCCCGGGCGCCTAGTGCTTACAACGTTGCTGGATTCCCCCGCTAGCGCTTGGCGGCCGTCAGTGTGACCCGCGCGAACTTGCGCTTGCCAACCTGGTAAACCTTGGCCGTGCCATCGACCTCGATAGTGGTTTTCGGATTGTCCACACGCTCATCATCTATGCGAACGGCGCCCTGCTTGATCATCCTGATAGCCTCGGACGTGCTGGACGTCAGGCCAGCGTCCCGCAAGATGTAGGCGATGCCCAGCGCCGGTTCGGCCGAGCTCAGTGCACGTTCCTCCATCTCGTCCGGGGTCCGGCCATGGCGATGCCGGGCGATGAAGTCCTGCTGAGCCTTATCGGCTGCGTCCTTGTCGTGAAACCGCGTGACGAGCTCCTCGGCAAGTAGATACTTGATGTCGCGTGGATTCTCCCCGTCCACGACCTGTCGCTTGAAGCCCTGGATTTCGTCGAGCGGCCTGAAGCTCAACAGCTCGAGATAGCGCCACATCAAGTCGTCCGATATCGACATGAGCTTGCCGAACATCTCGCCTGGCGGCTCGGCAATGCCGATCGCGTTATCCAGCGACTTCGACATCTTGTTGACGCCGTCCAGCCCCTCTAGCAACGGCATCGTGAGAACGACCTGGGGTGGCTGCCCGTAGGCTTGTTGTAATTGCCTGCCGACCAGCAGATTAAATTTCTGATCGGTCCCGCCCAATTCCACGTCCGCCTCCAGCGCGACGGAGTCATAGCCCTGTACTAGCGGATAAAGGAATTCATGGATCGCGATCGCTTTGTTCGACTCATAACGAGTCCGGAAGTCATCTCTCTCCAGCATCCGCGCCACGGTGTGCTTGGCGGCCAGCTGAATCAGGTCTGCCGCAGTGAGATCGGTCATCCAGCGTGAGTTGAATTCCAGTCGCGTCCGGTCGGGATCGAGGATCTTATAGACCTGCTGCTCGTAGGTCTCGGCATTGGCGCTGACCTCGTCTGGCGTCAGCGGCGGCCGCGTGGCGGTCTTCCCGGACGGGTCGCCAATCATCCCGGTGAAATCGCCGATCAAGAAGATAATCTCGTGGCCGAACTCCTGAAACTGACGCATCTTGTTCAACAGCACGGTATGACCGAGATGAAGATCCGGTGCAGTCGGGTCGAAACCCGCTTTAACCCGTAACGGACGCCCACTGCCGAGTCTCTGCTTTAATTCGTCTTCCAGGAGAATCTCTTCAGCGCCACGACGCAACTCTTTTAGTTGTTTGCTAATGCTTGCCATGATCAAGAAGCGGGGCCGCTCATCGCGTCGCGAGAGGGCCATTGTAGCCTGCTGACTTTAAAGGGAATAGCTTTGACGGGTCCATATCAAATCGTTACAGTACGCCCGGCTCCTGATGTGGGTATCCTGTGAAGTCTTACTCCGGTGGCGTTCGTCACGACTATGAGGACACCTCGATTGACCCTCGGGTGGTACGGAGGCGTCATTGGTCGTGGTTTCTAATGGGGTTGCTGCTTCCGGTCGTCACCGTATCGCTGTTCCTCGCCAGCGGCACCAACGAGTCTATGGTTCCTCCTCCGACCACTTCGATCATTCAGGGCACCCGAGTAGAGCGACCGCTAACGCTACCAGAAGCATCCGCTTCAACCATACGGTCACTGACGACGGACGAACGAACGTCTGAGCAGCCGGCCGGCACGATGCTAAGCCTCATCGTGCGAACGGGCGATACGCTGGAGTTACTATTCCGCCGCAACGGCTTGAGCCTCTCCGATCTCGCCGAGATGGCGGGACTCGGCGACGCGCGAGAGCATCTCAGGCTACTGCGACCGGGCGATACGATAACTATTTCACATCGAGCCGGTCGGGTTCTATCCCTGGCGAAAGAGCTCGATGACGTGAGCCTGCTGCAGATCGGGCGCGGTCCGACAGGATTCCATGCCGGAATCCTGGAACGCGACGTCGACATCCGTTCGGTTAGCGGTCACGGAGTGATTCAGAGTTCGCTCTTCGAGGCCGGAATGGCCGCGGGCATCTCGGACGGCGTCACGATGAACATGGCGGGTATTTTTCAGTGGGACATCGACTTTCTCCAGGACGTGCGCGTCGGTGATGAATTCACACTAATCTATGAGGAACTCTGGCGCGACGGCGTGAAACTCCGAGACGGCGAGATCGTGGCTGCCGAGTTTATTAACCAGGGCACGCCGTATCGAGCTGCGCGCTATATCTATAGCGGCGGCAATTCAGATTACTTCACGCCCGAGGGGCGGAGCGTCCGCAAGGCCTTCCTTCGCGCGCCAGTCGACTTTGTCCGTGTCAGCTCCAGCTTCAACCCCAACCGACGTCATCCGATACTGAACACGATCCGGGCTCACCGCGGGGTCGATTACGCCGCGCCCACGGGCACCGCGGTCATCGCCGCCGGAGACGGCAAAGTGACGGTTCGTGGTGTCCAGAACGGTTATGGCAATACCGTGATTCTGCAGCACGGCGGCAACATCACGACGTTGTACGCACACCTGTCGCGTTTCGCCAACTTAAGAGTCGGAAGCAGGGTCGAACAAGGCCAGACGATTGGCTATGTCGGCCAATCCGGTCTCGCAACGGGGCCCCATCTACACTACGAATACCGCCTGAACGGAGTCCACCGCAACCCCCGCACCGTGACGCTGCCCCCGGCTGACCCGGTGCAAACCGAGTACCGGGAGGACTTCTTGGCCGCAGCCGCGCCGCTTTGGCGTCAACTCGACCTGTATCGACGCACCCGCTTCAGTACCGCCTCCAATTAAGAAGACAATCCCGGCGGCCGGAGTCTCACCGTGATGGCTTCTTGGTGCACGCGCCGCAACTGGCGTGCGAGCCCCAATGACTGCGGTAAGCTAAAGCCATGAGCGAGCTCTATATCGGACTGATGTCAGGCACGAGCCTCGATGGGGCGGACGTCGTTCTGATCGACTTCGATGAAACCGACTGTGTCATCCAGGCCGCGAGCACCACACCGTTCCCGGAAGACCTGACGGCGCGCCTGAGAGCGCTCGTCCAGACACCCGAAGCGTCTCTGGAGGAGCTAGGAACGCTCGATGTGGCCTTGGGCGCCTTTTTCGCCGAGTGTGTGCGGCAACTCGTCGCCGAGTCCGAACACGAGCTCGATGACATCAGGGCAATCGGCCACTCCGGTCATACGATCTTTCACAAGCCCGCGCCGCCGCAGCCATTCACGTTGCAGCTCGGCGACCCAAACGTCATAGCGGCCGAAACCGGACTCGACACCGTCACTGATTTCCGTCGAACGGATATGGCGTCTGGTGGGCAAGGCGCGCCGCTGACACCGATGTTTCATCAGTGGCGTTTCGCAGACTCGGGCGAAGTCCGGGTCGTCGTCAACCTCGGCGGCATTGCGAATATCACAGTGTTGGACCCGGAACAGCCGCTGAGGGGATTCGATACCGGCCCGGCCAACGCGCTGATGGATAGCTGGTCCAGGCAGTGCTGGGGAGAACAATATGACCAGGAAGGTCGGCGCGCTCGGAAAGGCAGCGTGATCCCCGGCCTATTGGCGCAATTCCGGGCGGATCCGTATTTTCAACGTCGGCCGCCGAAATCCACAGGCTTCGAACACTTCAATATCGCCTGGGTAGAAGCAAAACTTGCAGCGAGTGCAGAGAGCGTCGCTGAGGAGGACGTCCTCAGGACGCTGACCGAGTTGACGGCGGAGACCGTCGCTGATGCGATTCGAGCGTCGGCGCCCAACTGTCGACGGGCCATACTCTGCGGCGGTGGAACGTTTAACACGTTCCTGGTGGAGCGGCTCGGGCACCACCTTGCTGATTGTGACGTCGAGTCTAGCGCCGCCCACGGAATCGGCCCACAATGGGTGGAAGCCGTCGCGTTCGGGTGGCTCGCGCGGCGTCGGATCGAGCAAAAGGTGGGAAATGCCCCGAGTGTCACGGGCGCCCGCCGAACCGCCGTACTCGGCAGTCTGTACTCGATCATCGGCCGACGATAATGCCGACAACGCGACTATAGATTATGGATACGGCGAACCTGATATTACCGGAGTACTACATCAACCGTGAGCTAGCGCAGCTCGCGTTCAACGTTCGCGTGCTGCAGCAAGCCGAGGATGTGGACGTGCCGTTATTCGAACGGCTGAAATTTCTGTGTATCTCTTCTACGAACCTGGACGAATTCTTCGAGATTCGAGTATCCAGCATGAAGCAGCGTCTAGAGGTCAGCTCCGCGCCGGCAGGCCCTGACAACCTCACCCCGGCCGAGGTACTCAAGACGATCTCGAGACAGGCTCATGAGCTCGTCGCGGATCAGTACCGCATGCTCAACGATGAGCTGATACCGGCGCTGAGTGGAGAGGGTATTCACTTCGTCCGCCGGGATCAGTGGAGCCGTGAGCACCGGAACTGGCTGGAGGACTATTTTCACACCGAGATCGTACCGGTGCTAAGCCCGATTACGCTGGACCCGACCCGGCCGATTCCGCGGATCCTGAATAAGAGCCTGAATTTTATTGTCAGTCTGCGTGGGCGCGATGCATTCGGTCGGCCGGTGCAACGAGCTATCGTACAGGCGCCACGATCGTTGCCGCGGCTCATCCAACTGCCGAAGGAACTCGCTGCGACCGGTGATGTAGATTTCGTGTTTCTGTCTTCGGTTATCCACACGTTCGTCGATCAACTTTTCGAAGGTCTGACCATCGAAGGCTGCTATCAATTCCGCGTGACCCGCAACAGCGATCTCTACGTGGATAACGAGGAAGTCGGAGATTTGATGAGAGCGCTTGAGGGCGAGCTCTTCGAAAGCCGCTATGGGGCAGCGGTGCGACTCGAGACCGCCCATGACTGCCCGAACGATCTCGCAGAGTTTTTGCTCGAACACTTCAACCTCAGCCGCCAGGACCTCTATCAGGTTAATGGACCGGTGAATTTGAATCGGCTCCTCGCCGTGTACGACCTTGTGGATCGGCCGGACCTCAAGGACCCACCGTTCACGCCGGGTGTTCCGCGGCAGCTCGTGAACACAGATCCATTTACGGCGATGTCGAAGGGCGACATTCTGCTTCATCATCCATTCGAGTCCTTCGGTCCGGTGATGGAGTTCATCTACAGAGCCGCAACGGATCCCACCGTCGTCGCGATCAAGCAAACGCTCTATCGTACGACGCCCGACTCACCGCTCGTGGACAGCCTGGTCTCTGCCGCCAAGGCCGGCAAGGAAGTCACCGTGATGATCGAGCTCCGAGCTCGCTTCGATGAAGCGGCCAATATCGAGCTCGCGAACAAACTCCAGGAGGCTGGAGCTCATGTGGTCTATGGGGTCGTCGGTTACAAGACCCATTGCAAGATGCTTCTAGTCGTGCGCCGTGAACAGGGCCGACTGAAACGCTACGTGCACCTGGGCACGGGCAATTACCATCCCAAGACTGCGCGCGTCTATACCGACTATGGCCTGTTGTCCTCGAACGAAGCTCTCGGTGAGGACGTTCATGAAGTCTTCATGCAGATCACGAGTCTAACCAGCACCGCTAGGTTGAAGATGCTCTACCAGTCGCCATTCACACTGCAGGAGAAACTGCTGAAACTCATCCGCCGGGAGACGGCCCATGCAGTTTCAGGCGGCACCGGGCACATCGTTGCCAAAATCAACGCCTTAGTAGAACCACAGCTGATCCGGGCACTGTACGAAGCATCGGCGTCGGGAGTTTACGTCGACCTAATTGTCCGCGGAATGTGCTGTCTGCGTCCCGGGATCCCCGGCATCTCGGACAACATTCGCGTCCGTTCGATAGTCGGTCGTTTCCTGGAACACGACCGCTGCTATTACTTCCACAACGACGGCAAAGAGGAAGTGTTCTGTTCTAGCGCCGACTGGATGGATCGAAACTTCTTCAGCCGGATCGAGATCATGTTCCCGATCCTCAACAAGGCCATCAAGAGACGCCTGATCAACAATCTGGATACCTATCTGGCCGACAATACGCAGGCGTGGGAGTTACTACCCGATGGAAGTTACCGTTTGATCTCGCCCAGAGCGGACGAAGGTCGGCGATCTGCTCAGAACTCGCTACTGCTCGAGTACGCTGACGCGTCCTAGCCCGCATATTGCGCCATGACTCTGGATGATGGCGCAGAACAGGGATCGTTTGGCGCCGGTCTGGAACGAAAGGCGTGGCCGTAGCCACGGCTTGAGTGAAGACAAAGCCCAGCGGGACCTGGACGAGCCAGGGCCGGAGTCATGGCGCAATATGCGGGCTTGGAGTCTGCCGGTCTTAGTACGTAAGATCGGCGCTCAAACCGAGAACGAAGATCCGCAACCACACGTCGTCGATGCATTCGGATTACGGATGATAAATTGAGCCCCTGACAGGCCTTCCTTGTAGTCGATCTCGGCGCCCATCAGATACTGGACACTCATTGGATCGATCAGCAGCGTTACGCCGCGATTTTCGATCTCAGTGTCACCGTCCTGGACCGTGTCGTCGAAGGTAAAGCCATATTGGAAACCGGAACAGCCGCCACCGGAAATATACACGCGCAACTTGAGGTCGGCGTTGCCTTCCTGCTCAATCAATGCCCCTACCTTGTTAGCAGCGGCATCGGTAAAATTCAACGGCGGCGCGTCCTGCGCCCCCTCAACGTCATTCATGACGACTAGTCTCCTGCTGCTTTCACCGCAGATACGATATTCACGTTGCGCTTGCTAGGATTGGTCTTGGCAGTCTGCCGCACATTATCGTGAATAAGCTTGCCACTCACTTCTGCCCCGATAGACATCTCGATCAGTCTATACTGAACATCGCCAACGACTCTTGCGCCTGGCCCGAGTTTCACACGCTCGGTCGCTCGAACGTCGCCCTGGATGACTCCGTTCAAGAAAATGTGTGGGACGTTGACCGACCCTTCGACCGATCCGCCCTCGCTGATACTGAGAACGGCATTCTCGTCGTTAATCCCTTCGACGTTACCCTTCACATAGCCGTCGACGTGAAAACCTCCGGTGAACTCGATATTACCGTATATCCGGGTCTCGGAACCGATGAAGCTCTTGACCGCCGCCGGACCCCGTTTCTTCCTGCCCAACATCTGCGACCCCTGCCTAGTTCGCGTCGTTCCCGCTAAGCTTACTGCTCATTGACCCGGAGTGGTAATCGAAACCGCCAACTAGCCGGCGACGGCCGACCACTCGTAACTATGTAAAATCGGCTGACTTCGGGAATCTCGCGGCCAGATCTCCACATTCACCTGACTAGGCTTAAAATCCGTCGGTAGCACCAACTCCCGCTGCAGACTCTGGAAATAACGAAACGCGTAGGGAATGTCCCCGGATTCATCATCTACCATCACCTGTTCCGGACTGAGCTCCTGCGTCTCTCCATCGCGGACGCCTGCGATATTGAATCTTACGACGCCCTCCACGCGCCGATCGTGGCTGATCGCCTGCACCAGGACAAGGCGCAACACATAGTGTCGTTCGGGCTCGGCCTTCGCGAGATTCAGGGTCTGAATTCGCAGGCCCACGAGACCATTCTCTGGGGAGATGATCCCCTGGTAGAACGCGAGCTCCTCCTCCTGATCCTGAATTCTGACCTGGAGCTGACTGAGATCCCTCTCAACCTGGGCATAGGTCTCCTGGTCGATCTCCTGAGACGTCCGCAGGCCGACGATGTGCCGCCTGAGCTCATCGTTGTCTGCCGCCCGTTGGCTGATGATCTCTTGTAACGCTTCCCGCTCCCTGCGCTGATCGACGACAGAGTAACCGCCCTGGTAGCGGCCGAGCTCGAAAACCAGATAGCCTGCACAGCCGAGCAGCACCAGGCCGGCGACAATAGCCGCGAGGTGTCTTGACCTGGACATGACGGCACGACTCAACTCAGCGCCTCCTGCCAAATTCGCGGCCACCAGGCCGGTTGCGGAGGCGGACCTTCGGTCGGGAATGCCAGCGGCCCGAGCTCCGTGAGCGCCTGCACATAGACTTGGCGCTTAAAGTAGATGACGTCCTTCACGGGTCGCCAGTAGTCCACCCAGCGGCATCGATTGAACTCCGGGTCGCTGGTCGCATCGAAGTGGACCTGAGACGGGTCCGCAAGCAATCGAAGCAGGTACCAACGTTGCTTCTGACCGATGCACAGCGGTAGCTGCGTTCGGCGGACGAAGCGTTGCGGCAACCGATACCGGAGCCATCCCGCGGTCGCGCCGAGCGTCTCGACATCATCGGGGGTGAGGCCGACCTCCTCGTTGAGCTCCCGATACATCGCTGCTTCGGGGGTTTCGTCGGACCCGATACCACCCTGTGGAAACTGCCAGCCACCACTACCGACGCGGCCACCAACCAACACGCGGCCCCGACCATCCGTCAGGATGATGCCTACATTCGCACGGTAACCTTGTGTGTCGATCCGATCCATGGTCCTACTAGCTGAGATTCTTTCATATTTCCGTGTCTCATGCCCGCGGGCGCGTCGCATCAGCCCCTGTCCGAGTCCAGGTAGCGGCGCCCCTGCTCCATCAATGTGACGAAGCCTTCTTCGTCCCCGCTTTCGACGAGATCTCGGACCTGCTGGGCCGCGTTCACCAAGGCCTCCAGCGGAGCCTCACCATACTCGTTCAGGGCCTGAATTTCGTAGTACAGATGCGGATTTTCACCGGCCACACGCATGGCGACGCCCAGCTGCGCATCGAATGTCGTGCTGGAGAGCTGTCTCAGTTGAGACACCAGCTCGCCACTGCCGGCCAGGGCAGTAAAGAACGCGAGATTCAGCGCATGCGATAACCCTAAGACGTAGCCGATCAGCCGGTCGTGTTCCTCCAAACTCATGTCGACCCGCTCCACCATCGTGGAGGCGAACAACTTGTGAGCCTCTTCCGTCGCGTCGGGGACGCCGACGTCCACAAAGATGATGCGGCGTCCTGAGAGCAGCCGCGTATCTGGACCGAACATCGGATGAATAGAAGTCACTCGGCAACCCGCAGCCGCCAGACGGTCGAGGCTCCCTTTCAGCGGCGTCTTCAATGAGCCGACATCGAGAATCAAACCGGGTGGGCGACGTACCGCGAGTTCCGCCAGGATGTCCGCGGTCACCTTGATCGGAGCCGCTACGACGATGAGCTCATGGTCCAATGGGCTCTCGCGCCAATCTCGGATTTGTCGGTAGCGAGCGTCGGCCTTCACGGGATCCGCGATATCGAGTTCGAATTCCTGCGACGTCAGGAACTCTGCAAGCCAACCGCCCATCTTGCCCGCGCCACCGATGATGAGCGCGCGCTTTCCAGCGCCACTGCCCTCGGCGGCAACCCTGGTCCGCTCCTGATGGGTCAACGAAGAGCGAATCAGCAACCGCATGATGCCGACGGCCACGTCCGGGTCCAGCCCTAACTCGACAGACTGACGTTGCGCGCCTTCCAGTATCTCCCGTTCGCGCTCGTAATCGCGAGTTGGCGCTCCGGTTTCGATTTTGTGTGCGCTGACCTCGGCCACGATCCTCTGGCGCTCGGCGATCAGCTCGACGAACTCAGTATCGACCGCGGAGAGGCGTTGTCGTAACTCGTCCAAACTCATCAGAAGTCTCCCGTGGCTGCGGGTTGTACCCGGTGAGCCCTCGAGGCGCAAGCGCGACTGTCTCAGCTGGATCTTGAGGGCACGACACGAGTTCGACACGACGCGGACTCGACGGCCGCCTGAGCGCCTAGCCATGACGCTCGTCAGCAGCTACCCTGACTCGCTGGCCCCTATCTGCACCGTTCGCACGACCGTGGATTCATTGCCCGTACCACCCCCTGAGGATCCGCTGATCATCGTTGGGGAGTGGTTCGACGAAGCCGTTCGCGGGGCTTGCCAGCGTCACCCGAACGCCATGACGCTGGCTACCGTGGACAGCGCGTCAAGACCCTCCGCGCGAATTATTCTGCTAAAGGAGTTAGCTCGGATCGAAGGTTACGCCACATTCTTCGGTCACTACGAATCCCGAAAAGGCCTGGAGCTTGAGCACAACGCAAACGCCGCAGGCGTGCTCCATTGGGACAAGCTCGGGCGGCAGATACGCTTCGAAGGGCCTGTCGTCCGGGCCCCTAAGGAACAGAGCGACGACTACTTCGCAACGCGTCCGACCGGCAGTCAGCTAAACGCGTGGGTCAGTGAGCAGAGCCGCCCGCTGGACGACGGCACAGATCTCGCGCGGCGAACCAGAGAGAAAGCGCATGAGCTTGGCTTCGCGGCGGCACCAGATGACGGCGGCGCGCCCGAGAGCGGCGTCCGCGTGCCCCGTCCACCGTTCTGGGGCGGATACCGATTCTGGTTTGCTGCCGTGGAGTTGTGGCTGGAAGGCGAAGATCGGTTCCACAGCCGGCTTCGATATGAGCGTGCCCTGACGCCGATCGATGCGTATGAATTCGCTGCCGGGCCTTGGACCTGTCGGCGACTGCAGCCTTGAATGCCAGGACTACCGCGCGTTGCTGATCGAGCAGTCCGTCACTTGCCCCTGTTGTGGAGAGGAAATCGGCATCGTGTTAGACCTCTCCATACCCGAGCAGAGCTACGTGGAAGACTGCTCGGTCTGTTGCCGACCGATTCTGCTGCGCTACTCATCCCTGGACGGAATCCTACTCGAACTCGAGATGCGAGCGGAGGGTGGCCAGTGAGACTTCGTAGCGCCGCGATCTTCATCGCGAGTTGGTCGTTCGTGGGCCTATGTGCGGGCGAGGACTTGATCGCCGATGTCCGACAGGGCACGAACATGGCGCTCGCACTCGCACCGGACGGCGAGACCATCATCGTGGATCTCGTTGGCCAGCTCTGGGAGCTACCTGTAACTGGCGGCGCGGCGACGCCGCTGACGCCAATCGACGAACCCGCACGCAATCCACGCTTCTCACCGGATGGCGAATTTGTCGTTTACCAGCGATCTACTGCGGGTCAATGGGACCTGTGGCTGCTTGAACTGGCCGGCGGTGACCGCCGCCGACTGACAGGCCCGCCCGATAACGAGCGCGAACCGGACTTCTCGCCGGACGGGACGTCAGTGATCTTCGCGTCCGACCGCGCCGGTAGTTACGATGTCTGGGAATTGGAGCTTGACTCCGGCGAGCTAAGCCAACGCACCCGCGGCGCGGCGCACGCCTCTTTCCCCACCGTCTCCGAGCGTCGCGACATAGCCTATGTGACCCAGCGCGGCAACGACTGGACTCTCGAGGTATTACAACCGGACGGGACGAATATCGTGCTGCTCCAAGTTCCGTATCCGCTGCGCGCACCCAGCTGGCGCATTGGCGGAGGGGTCATTCTTTTCACTGAGCAGCCCCGCCCGGCCGTTAGTGACCTGAAGATGATTCTGCTATCCGAGGAGCCGATCATCCGGACGCTGACTAAGGGCGAGGATGTCTTCGGCTTCCGTGCAGCGTGGCGGTCCCCCGACGAATTTCTCTATACCGCGGACGGCCGAATCTGGAAGAGAACGATCGGGAATACGATGCGCTCAGCCGTGCCGCTATTCGCCAGCGTCGGCGTGACGCGAGCGAGTCACGCGCTGCGGTCCACCGGCCACGCACCGGTCGGGCCGCAACGAGTACACGGCATTCGCGCGATTCGGGCATCGCCATCGGGACGCTATCGGGCATTCACCGCTCTCGGCGATCTTTGGCTCCAGGACGTCGATGGTGACCTGCGCCGGCTGACGAATGACGTCTACCTCGATATCGATCCTTCGTTCGGCCCGGAAGAAAACACCCTGGTGTTCGCGAGCGACCGAGCCGGCGACATGGATCTGTGGCAACTGTCCCTGGATACCAACGAACTCTCTCTGGTCACCAGTGAGCGGGGCAAGGCCTATCGACCGATCGTCTCGCCCGACGGCACGCAAGTGGCGTTTCTGCGAACGCTGGGTTTCGGCCCCTGGAGCGATAGCTCGCTCGAACTGCTGCGTCTAGGACCGGGGCAGCGCGCCCGAACTCTGGCGGATGGCTTCGCCGACGCGAGCGCCCCGGTCTGGGACCGGGACGGAATGGGGATCACGGTAACGGCTACCCGAGTAGCGACGGGCCTGGGCCGCTCGGCAGGTCCAGACACAGTGCATGTCGACCTCGCGACTGGCGCGCTGCGCTGGTCGGCAGAGAATGGGCCTGGCGGACCGGAGCCTGCACCCGTGCCGGATGCAGGCGCGCAGATGGCCGACCCGAAGATCGACTGGATGCCCGTTGAGCCAGCCCATCATTACGTCGTCCAGATCGATCGACTCTTCGACGGTGTTCGTAATCAGTACCGCCGACATATGGACATCCACGTCAAGAATGGTCGGATCACCGACCTGGTCGCACGAGGGATATTGCCGCTGCCTGAGACCGTCATCGACGCCCGCGACTACACGATCATCCCGGGCCTCATCGACATCCACGCACACCAGTCGGCCTTAGGCGGCGAACGGCTCGGCCGGATCTGGCTTGCGTACGGCATTACGACAGTGCGTGAGGTGCACGGCGAGAGCGGCGACGGCATCGAGCGGCGGGAGGCCTGGGCGAGTGGCCGACGCCTCGGGCCACGG
>JAZFPW010000066.1:0-3396 GCA_036444815.1 Gammaproteobacteria bacterium | reverse complement strand
CGGAAGAGCATCGATTTATTGTTCTGATTAGCGTGGATTTATTGATTCCTGATAATACCAACTCCGCCAAGATTTCTGAACGGCTGCTTTCGGCCAAAAGCAGACAGTCAGCGATTCATTCTTGCTCTACCGATATCGCTCGAAAACTGGCTTGATAACCAGATCCTCCTAACCAACCTCGACTTTGATTGGAGTTGCTTAGCGGACGATCCTACCGCTCGGCCCAGCCGGCACTGATCAAGTAGTCCTCTAGGGACAGGAGCCAAGGGAACTCACGGCGCAAACCATCCATATCCAGTGAAACGCGATTTTGCAGGTACCAAGTCTCCCGGGAGATGGCAACTGGCGTCGCCGTTTCCGTGTACTCCTCCCAGGGAATCTGCTCGTAGACGACGGGCCTACCTATTTGGCGACTCATGGCGGCAGCGATGTCGGCATAGGAGATTTGCTCCCCGGCAATATCTAGCCGCCGCCCGATCCATGTATCCGGGTGGTCAAAGGCCTCGGCGACGAATCGCCCGATGTCCCTTGGTGCGATGTGGTGACGCGCGAGCTCTGGAGGGAAGGGTGTGCGATAGATACCGTTGTTGGCCGCTTCTCGCGCGCCTTCCAGGTTCGTCATGAAGCCAGCCGGTCTGATGATTGAGTAAGGGATGTCGAGGGAACGAACGTAGTCCTCGATCTCCCGCTTACTCTCGAATTGAGGCACGCCGGTGCCGAGCCGCGCATAGAGGACCGAGGTATACACGAAGTGCTCGACGCCCGCGCGTTTGGCTGCGTCGGCAAACGCCTTGCTCTGCCGTATCTCGCCCTCCACCCCGATCCCCCGGTACTGCTGTACCGAGAACGCACCGTATGCGCCCTCCAAAGCGGCATCCAGTGAGGCCGACTCATCGAAGTTCCCGCGGACCATCTGCACGCCCAGTGCACTGAGTGCTCTGGACGCCTCGCTATCCGGACTTCGAGTGAGCCCGCGCACGGTGTACCCGCGTCTCACGAGCTCACGGGCGACCGCTCCACCCTGAGTGCCGGTTGCACCAGCGACCAGAATCACTCGGGAGCTGCGATCAGCCTCCTGACCGGAACCCAGGATCGGCAAACCCCAAAGGGCGAGTGACAGAAGGAATATTCGGAGGACTCGCTTTGACATCGCTGTCGCCTAGCTTACGAGCAGATTCGGCATGCCCAACCGAAGTAGCATGCCAAGCCCGTCACCGAAGTACCAGCCGATCTTCCACTGGCCGTCACCCGACCCGAGGAGTCTGAGTGACCGCTTTCGGCCAAAAACAGACGTTCGTTAGCGGTTAAAGCCATCATTCAGTCTCCGCTTCAGCCAGTTCAATCAGCTCATCCTGGGGAACTTCTGTCACTGCGCCTTCGAAGCGAGTTCGGTATAGATCCAGCGTACGGTCTCTTCGACGGTCAATCTGCCATCGCGCCAGTTGAAGCCACTGCTCGGATCAGATGCGATAACTTCCTCAACAGTCTGACCGGCAGCAATACCCGTTGCGATGCGATCACGAATCGTAGCCATGATGTCACGCACAGTTTGCAAATCTGCTCTTGTTGAAACTACTCCATGACCAGGAATGATCTTGGTATTCTGGCCGGCTATAGCTAACACGAAATCCGAAGCCTCTATAAGTCCTTCATAGGAACCGCCATTGTTGCGGTCGAAGATCGGCTGACCACGCGTTCGGTAGATGTCACCCATATGGATCACATCAGACCCACGGAAATAGATTACCGAATCCCCGTCCGTGTGAGAGGGCGGTGGGTGGAATACGTCTATGCGTTCGCCCCCAAGATGAAAGCTGACTGAATCCTGAAAAGTAACCACGGGCAGAGCGCTAACACCGAAGGCGGGAAATCGCGTTTGAATCATCTCGATATAGTGTGGTTGCGCCAAGGTTTTACGCGCGTTCTCATGAGCGATGATCAAGGTACCCGCCGTGCCGAAGTTCTCATTGCCACCTGTGTGATCGCCGTGGAAGTGCGTGTTGATCAGAAACCGGATGGGCGCAGAACTGATTTTCGCAATCTCTGCACGGATGCGTTCGGTTAGCGGGGCGAATTGATCATCTACCAGGAATACGCCGTCGTCACTGACGAACACGCCGATATTCCCGCCGGCCCCGGCCAGGATATAAACCTGGCCCGCAACGTGGGCCATTCTGAATTCGACGGCGTCATAGTCGACTCCGAAGCCGGGGCCCTGAAGGCCTTGTGCTGAACTGACACTGCAGCAAAAGAGCCCACTCAAGACGAACCATCTCCAAGCACCACAGCAGTGTTCAACTATCATCTGATTTCCCCAAACTCATTGTATTTATCAGCTATACGGCTCTAGACAACGCCGTCTTTGGAAAACTTGCGCTGAGAACTCGTTACCCCACTACGAATAATATCTCCAAGGACCTTAAGTCCGGTAGTCGTCATAGATAGTAGGGCGCCGGCCTGCATAGAGGGGATCTGAACGTCTGCTTTCGGCCATCAGCGGACATTCGCGAGCCCTTCAGCTATTGCTTTTTGTAAAGCCTGAATCTACTCCGTCACTTATGCAGCGGTTGCGGCCTTATATGTCAGGCGTCAAGCAGATTTCAGCCGGAGCCGTGACCTCAGAGCCGTTGAATCTGCACGTTCCGGAACTTCACGACACCGCTGCCGTATTGCAGAGAGAACGGGCCTTCGGAATAGGTGCTGTCCTCGATGTCAACGGTGACCGTGCCATTCAACGTGACCAGCAGTCGTGTGCCTTCAGCCCGGATCTCGTAGCTGTTCCACTGCCCACCGGCGTCGATCTGAGCCGCTGGCGCTGCAAAGTTGACGATGCCGCCCGTGCGGTAGGTCTGGTCCTCTCGTTGGTCGTAGATGTTGACTTCATAACACGAGTTTGCGCCAATCGCGTCCCGATCTGCACACCGAATGAACACCCCGCTGTTGGCTGGGTCATCGACCCAGAACTCGAGGGTCAGGACGAAGTCGGAATAGGAGTTCTCGCTGATCAAATGGCCGTTTCCACTGGTCGCCTCCACGGCACCGTCGACCAGACTCCAGTTCGCGTCCCCGGAAGTGGTCCAGCCGTCCAGGCTGCTGCCGTCGAACAGTGTCATCTGTGCGGAAGCCTCGTGACCGATGAGAAGCAGCGCGACCAGCGTTGCTACGGATGCGTATTTCATTGTTATTCCTCCTGAAGGATCCGTCTGAGTCATTGGTAATCAATGATCATGGTTCCCCTTTCTCAGCCCTCAAGTAACGATTGGAACGTTTCATAGTCGATCGTTCCGCCGTGGCCGCCCGCGATGGCTGACACCTCAATGCCGGCTGCCTCGATAGCGTCTTGCACCAACTGCCCCCCAGGCCCCGCCGGTGCATTGGGATTAGGGTTGTAGATGT
>JAZFPW010000065.1:0-2577 GCA_036444815.1 Gammaproteobacteria bacterium | reverse complement strand
CGAGCGCGGCGTCCAAGTCGGCGGCGCGGCGTTCGCTCAGCTCCGCGCGAGCAGGCAGGAGCAGACGCGCGGCGGCCATGCGCAGGGCTCGCACCGAGTGGGTCAGGAAGCGCTGGGCGGGCTGAATCCGCGACGCGGGCGGCAGACTCTCCAACGCTTCCAGCGCGGCTAGCTGGATCAGCGCCTCATCGCCCCGCAGGACTTGATCGATGGCGTCTAGCGCGAGGTCATCGATCTGCCTCGCGAGCAGCCCGACGGCGGTGGCGCGAACGATCGCAGGCGCCGTCGGATCGGTCACGACCTCGCGTAGCAGTTGCCCGCGGTCGGCCGCCCAAGTGCGGCCGGCGTGCAGCGCCTGTCCGTAGTGAAACATTCGGCCGCCTCCGTCCGGGAACCAGCCTGCGACGGCTGCAGCGGCCCATTCGGTGCTCTCGTCCTCGTGACAGTCGTTGCAGGCGTTGGGCGTACTCAGGCTCGATGACAGGTCGGGGCGTGGTACACGGAAACTGTGATCCCGCCGCGGGTCGACCACCATATAGGTCTTCGCCGGCATGTGGCAGTCCACACAGAACGAGCCGGACGCGCTGCGCTCATGGTGGTGGTGTTCCGTTACGTCGTAGGTGCTCGCGAGATGGCACTGGCCGCAGAGGGCGTTGCCGTCGAATCGCAGTGCGGTGCTGTGCGGGTCGTGGCAATCGCTGCAGCTGACGCCGGCCGCGTGCATCTTGCTCTGCAGGAACGAGCCATAGACATAGACCTCGTCCTGGATCTGGCCGTCCGGGTGATAGAGATTCTCGTCGAGCAGCGACGGGCGGAACCCGTCCAGGAAGGCGTCCCCCGGCGCAAAGTCGTCGGTGAACTGACTGCGGCGCGAGTGGCATTGCGCACAGGTCTCGAGTTCCTGGCGTGACCCGAGCGCTGGTGTACGTTGTGCGATTCCAGTGTCGTCGACGAAGAGCCAGCGGGCCTCGGCAACGTTGGCGAGATTTAGCGGCGCCTGTTCGGGTGCCATGACGTGCAACGAGCCGGGGCCGTGGCACGCCTCACAATCGACGTCGATGCTCGAGAAGGCCGTGCGATAGCTAGCCGTCGCTAACGCGTAGTCCTTCCGCAGATCGGTTGAATGACACTCCGCACAGGTACCGTTCCAGTTCTGAAAAGTGCCAGTCCAGTGCAGCGGATCCGTATGGTCCACGGTGTCGTCGGGATAGAGATGGAACCAGCGCTGGCCGCCGGCCACAACCGGTCGCGAGTCCCAGGCGATACTCAAAGCCTGGACCCGGCCGTCAGTCAACTCGACGAGATACTGTTGGAGTGGGTCTACGCCGAAGGCATGGCTAACCTGGTAGTCGGCCGGCTCGCCGTCCGGTCCGTCGGTCCGCACCCAATACTCGATGCCTCGTCGAAAGAACTCGGTCGTGACGTCGTTATAGTTGAATTCGGCGTCGTCAAAGTCCCCAAGTACCGTGCCCGAGTCGGCCACCTGCATCGCCAGATCGTGATGAGAGCCAAGCCAGGCATCCGTTTCAGCACTGTGGCACGCTGCGCACAGTTGCCCGCCGACGTACTCGGCTACGCGTGTCTCCTCGGCCGAGGACAATGACGGCGGTGATTCGGCTGCCTGCTCGCAGCCGGCCAGGTGTGCGGCCAGGCCGATAGTCACGGCTCCTACTAGGCTTCGGTAGCTCATTGCGTCATGCTTCGCCGGTGATAACCGATCGTAGGGACGTGCCAACTAGCTGACCGCCGCAAGGACGGAAGCGGGTCGCACAGATCCGACCATCAAGTCTTCGGACCCCGATGTCGGTAGTAAAAGTCGTAGACAAAAATGATGATGCCGACCGCGGCGATGCCGGTGCCCAGGCTGAACTCGGAGCCTATGCCGACACTAAACTCCGAGCCAATGAGGAAGATCTCCATCAGGACGCCGATGACGATGGCCGAAAGACTGACGACTTTCAGGGACACAGCAGACTCTAGCATTCTTCTTTTCCTTCCCGGTTTCTAACAAAGCCGCGCCAGAAGAGCAATGGCCGCTGTCTTAACCTAGCCGTGGGCGGCTGGTAATGTGACGGTGGTTCGCTCAGCAGAAGCGGCTCTTGGCTACGGTAAGGGGTCGATAGGTCACCGATGTCTGCACATGAATCACGCACTGCCGCTGCAGCTTCGCGCTCCGTCACGCCTTATCTCGCGATCAGGGCTCCGCTGCAAGTCAACTGTTCCGAGTAACGCCTCTGCCGCGTTCACGCGGGCATTGAGTTCGTGAAAACCCCTGTGTTAAGAAGGGGTTCCACAAATAATCTCCAGGGTTCACTCTGATCCTATATGCGGGCCAGGCTCTATATCATGCTGGGTGCGGTGCTGTTCTCGACGGGTGGCGTCGCGATCAAGGCGGCGACGCTAACCGGCTGGCAGCTGTCGTGCTTCCGTAGTCTGGCCGCAGCGGTCGTGCTGCTGATCTTCTTGCCGAGCGCACGACGCGGTTGGAGCTGGCGCTCTGTCGTCGTCGCCATACCCTATGCGGCGACCTTTACGCTGTACACACTGGCGAATAAATATACGACTGCCGCCAACGCC
>JAZFPW010000064.1:0-2785 GCA_036444815.1 Gammaproteobacteria bacterium | reverse complement strand
TCTCCTGGATCGGGACCTACGCGAGATCCTCGAGCAAGCCGGGGTGATCTGGGACTATGTCACGCGCTAGATCGCACCATCACGGCCGGCGTGTCGTCGCTACGTTAAGCCGCTTGGCCTGGTTCAGTCTGGCCGCGGCGATACCGTCCGTGGCGCCCGCCGCCGACCCACCGACGGATTTCAGCGGCGTCTGGTTGGCCACCTCGCCACGGAGCGCCGCCGGGGCCAATCGGCCGGAGCCGACACCCAGAGCACGGGCGGACCTCGAAGCCCACGACCCGTTGGACGATCCGGTGATCCGCTGTGTCATGCCGGGTTTCCCGCGCTCGGGGCTGATCATCTACCCGTTCGAGATCGTGCAGACCGACAAGATGCTGGTAATCCTCTACGAAGCGTTCGGCATGGTGCGGCGAATCTATATGGACGGC
This sequence comes from Gammaproteobacteria bacterium, assembly GCA_036444815.1. GTDB lineage: Bacteria > Pseudomonadota > Gammaproteobacteria > Steroidobacterales > Rariloculaceae > SMWC01. The sequence goes on along the minus strand of JAZFPW010000064.1, from coordinate 2,357 downwards.
CGGGAGCTCCCGGACTACCTGCCGCCCGCGCTCTCAGGCTACTCCGTGGGGCATTGGGAGGGAGATGAACTCGTTATCAATACGACCCGTGTCGCGCCTGGCCTGCTGACGGGCGGCGGCCTGCGCCAGTACGGCGATGTGCTAGCCGTCGAACGTTTCCGCCTGCGCGACGATGGCCAGGTCCTCGAAGCGGAAGTCACGATCACAGCGCCAGAAACGTTTAGCACTCCATGGGTCCGCAGTTTCACGTGGGAGCTGGACCCGGGAGGTATGATCTATGAGTCGGTCTGCGACCCGGCCGACAGCCGGTTTTAGGAACGCCTGGCATGCAAACGGTCGCCCGCTTAGTCCTGGTTGCGCTTCTCTCGATCGTTGCGGCGGCGGCCGCGGCCCATCACTCTCTAACGTCTTTGTTCGATACTGCACGCACCGTCACGGTCACGGGTGACGTAACGCGCTTCGATTTCATCGCGCCCCACGGCTATATTCATATGAACGTTGCCGACGAGTCCGGCGAGCCAATCGTCTGGCAGATCGAGACCTATCCACCGGGAATGCTGATACGTAAGGGTTTGACCCCGGATGCTCTGCAACCCGGCCAGAAGATATCCGCCCGTGGCTATCCCAGCCGGGACGGGCGACCGATCATGCGCCTCTTGATCATCACGATGCCGGATGGAGAGCAGCGGCAGATTCAGTAGTTCTGGAGTGTCCGTTCTCGAGTCGTCAGCCGACAGAATCATGATCCCAGCGGTGGCCTGCTCCGGTCGCGGCAAAGCTCAACGAGGTCGGCAATCTTGGCCGTGCCGACACATAGGACGCTGTCCGCGCCACCCCAGTAGATCTTAAGCGTGCCGTCGTCCTCGGCGATGGCGCCGCAGGTAAAGACGACGTTGTGGACATAGCCCGTCAACTCCCACGGATCCTCCGGCGAGAGTATCCACTCATCGGCGACACCGAGGACGGTCGCGGGGTTCGACAGATCATGCAGCGCGACACCGAGGCGATACACCGCGCCATCCATCGTCGGGAACACCCCATGGAAGATGTTGAGCCACCCCGCCGGCGTACGGATCGGCGTCGCACCCGGCCCGATTTTCATCTCGTCCCAATGGTAGGCGACGGGATCGATCACTGGTTCCGAGTCGCCCCAGTGAACGAGGTCTGGAGACCAGGACAGCCAGATGGACCACGGCTTGATGTCTGAGTGGGGCCGGTCGAGCCGTGCATAACGGCCATCGAACGTCTCAGGAAAAATCACGATGTTGCGCATGTCCGGCTCGCTAATCAGCGAGACTCTTTCTATCGTCGTGAAATCTAGAGTCCTTGCCAGACCGATACGTACGCCGAATCTGGAATAAGCGCTATAGGTAATGTAGTGCTTATCGCCGAAGGAGCAGATTCTAGGATCCTCGATACCGTATTCCTCGTGCCTGGCGAAAACGCCTTCTACGGCTGGCACCATGAACGGACTGGGCTCGACTCGAAACTGGTAACCATCATCGCTCCATGCGCTGCCGATAACGGACCGCCCGTTACGCAGATGGGAGCGAAAGAGCATGACGTAGCGACCTTGATACTTCGTTACCGCGGCATTGTGAACGGTCTCCACGGGGTAAGGGACGTCGTGCTTCGTAAGAATCGGATTGCCCTGATAGCGTATTACTAAGCCGTGATCACTCATGGTCTGGCTCCTGCATTAAGATCTCTCGGTACACGCGGGCATAGTCGGCCGCCATGCGAGTATGAGAAAAGCGCAGCTCGACATGTTTGCGGCAAGCGGATCTGTCGATCGACGGTACTTTGCCCACAGCGTTCACGGCGTCGTCAATATCGGCGACAATATATCCGGTCTCGCCGTGGCGAATAATCTCCGGCATCGAGCCGCGGCCGAAAGCGATAACCGGTGTCCCGCATGCCATGGATTCCAGCAGGCTTAAGCCAAACGGCTCATCGAAGCTGATCAGATGCAGCAGGGCTAGCGCTCGGCCAAGCACCTCTGGCCGCTGCGTGACGCCGACAGCCCCAAGATACTCTACCGTCACGCCGTCAATGTAAGGTCGAACCTGGGTGTCGAAATATTCCTGATCCTGCACGATGCCGGCGATAACGAGCTTTCTACCGACGCGCTGTGCCACTCGAATCGCTTCGTGCGTGCCCTTCTCCGGGTGGATACGGCCGAAGAACAACAGATACTCCCCTGCGGATTCTAAGAACGAGAACTGGGCGATATCGATACCGTGATGAATGGTGGCGATGTAATCGAGTTCCGGTGACTTGTCTGCCTCGCTGATGGCGACGTAGTGGACGCGGCCGTTGTATTTCTTATAGACCGGGATGATCGACGGTGAGGAGAA
>JAZFPW010000063.1:0-15556 GCA_036444815.1 Gammaproteobacteria bacterium | reverse complement strand
ATGGCACGACCGCGGACCATGCTTCGACGCAGCGAAGGCGGTAAATTCGCTCTTCCAACGCGTGCGGGCTGATCAGGTCCTCGAAAGCGAAGGTACCGGTATTCTCGGCTTCGCCGTCCACCGTTACCGTCCACGGGTCGGTCACGAGGGTATGCGCGTTGCGCGCCGGGTCGGTCTTGCCGGTGCCGAATTCATAGTAATTGTTGTAACCGGTCACGTCCTCGAACGCCGTAGGCTCCGCGTCGAGGCTGTCGGGCCAGGGGCTGACATCGACCAGCTTGCCGTCTTCGGGGAATGGCCACGTGCGTGCCCGCAAGTGTTCCGGTGACTGCGCTCCGATTTCCTGTGTGCACCCGATAGCCGCGGGGAGCAACCCGAGTGCGACGGCGGCCGTCACGAGCTCGCGGCGCTGCCGGTAGATCGGCTCCGGCGTGATTTCGGAGGATTTAAACTCGTTCGGTTGTCTGATCAACATGTTGGCGCTCGGCTGTTGTACTTAGGAGTAGACCCGAATACTTCGCCCAATGTTGCGACGCTGTGCGCTTTATGATCACCTGGAGGCACCGGTCGGCGTGGAGAACCAGGAGCCAGCCGCACCAGATCGATGCCGATCCCGGTCAAAGCGTGTCGCCGCGTGCCGAAAAGTCGATCTTCCGGCTCAGTTCGTTACAATGGTGCCACTTTAACAAAAACGAGCCCGACAGCGGGCACATATTTTCCAATCGTTCCAGGGGATGCTGATGAAGCTAATCACCGCTGTGATCAAGCCCTTTCGTCTCGACGACGTGCGCAATGCGTTAGCGGAGGTGGGTGTGCGAGGTATGACGGTGACCGAGGTCAAGGGATTCGGTCGGCAACGAGGCCATACCGAACTCTACCGTGGCGCCGAGTACGTCGTGGATTTCTTACCCAAAGTCAAGGTGGAGCTGGCTCTACCCGACGAGCTCGTTGAACCGGCCATCGAGGCCATTACGGAGTCGGCTAAGACGGGCAAGGTGGGAGACGGCAAGATCTTCGTTACGGATCTTGGCCAGGTCTATCGCATTCGTACCGGCGAGACCGGCGATCAGGCAATTTAGAGGGGACTCGGAGTGAAAACGCTAACAAGAATAATGTCGGTCCTTGCAGGGGCCGCGGTCTGGCCGGCGGTCGCGTCCGCTCAGACCATCGATAGTGGCGACACGGCCTGGATGCTGACTTCCACCGCGCTCGTGCTATTCATGACGTTACCCGGCCTCGCACTCTTTTACGCTGGACTGGTTCAACGCCGCAACGCGCTGTCCGTGTTGATGCAGTGTTTCGCGATCGCCTGTGTCATGTCGATACTCTGGGTCGTTTGCGGTTACAGCCTGGCCTTCGGCGAGAGCTCGATGGGCGGCCTCGTCGGCAGCTTCTCGGTTGCGATGCTCAACGGCGTTACATTCGATACGCCGAGCAGTGTCCTGCCGACGATACCGGAGTCGGTCTTCGTCATGTTCCAGATGACGTTCGCGATCATCACACCAGCGCTGATCGTCGGCGCGTTTGCCGAGCGAATGCGGTTCTCGGCCATGCTGCTGTTCTCGGCTCTGTGGCTGCTCGTGGTCTACGCGCCGGTGGCACACTGGATCTGGGGCGGCGGCTGGCTCGCCGCGATGGGATTCAGGGATTTCGCCGGCGGGGCTGTCGTTCACGTCACGGCCGGATCCGCTGCGCTCGTTGCCGCGCTGGTCATGGGGAATCGACGCGGGTTCCCCGATACGGCCATGCCGCCGCACAACCTGACGATGTCGGTCACCGGGGCCTGCATGTTGTGGGTCGGCTGGTTCGGCTTCAATGCTGGTAGCGCAGGCGCCGCGAACGGCAGCGCCGGGATGGCCATGCTGGTCACGCATATCAGTGCGGCGTGCGCTTCGCTGACTTGGATGGGCGCCGAATGGATCAAGTTCGGCAAGCCCAGTGTGCTCGGCATCGTCACCGGCATGGTCGCCGGACTCGCGACCATTACGCCGGCGTCCGGTTTCGTCGGCCCCATCGGGGGGCTGATCATCGGCGTCGCGGCCGGCGGCGGCTGTTTCGTCGCGACTCAATTCATGAAGCGCGTGCTCAAGATCGATGACTCGCTCGACGTCTTTCCGGTCCATGGCGTCGGCGGCATGATCGGCCTGTTGTTGACGGCGGTGTTCTCAGCCGCCGCATTCGGTGGCGTCGGTCTGGACAACGGTATCGGTGGCCAGTTCGTGGTACAGGTCATCGGCATCGTGGCCACGCTGGCGTGGTGTGGCGGGGCGACGTTCGTTCTGTTGAAAGTGATCGACATGATCGTGCCGCTGCGGGTCTCGGCGGACGACGAGACCGAGGGGCTAGATCTCGTCCTCCACGAGGAGAGCGGCTACAACCTGTAAGGATTCAAGCGTCGGCGGGGAATCGGAGGGTTATCTCCAGGCCCCCGTCGGCCCGGTTCGTGGCGGTGACCTGCCCACCGTGTAGTTCCATGACCCTCGCAGTAATCGCCAGGCCGATGCCCTGACCGGTGGTCTTGTGATCTCGGCTGCTGTCGCCGCGATAGAATGGCTCGAAGATACGCGTTAGATCCTCTTCGGGCACGCCGGGGCCCGAATCGCGAACCCGCAGCGCGAAGCCGGCGTCGGAGCGCTCCAGGCGAACCTCGATCGGTCCGTCGGAACCGGCGTAAGTCAGCGCGTTGCGGACGACGTTATCCACGGCACTCCGGAGGCCTCGCTTGTCAGCGAGAACCACGACTGGACCGTCGGTGTGGAAATCGATCTGCGCGTCCGGATGCTCGAAACGAGCGTCGTCGAGTACGTCGGTGACGAGTTCGTCGAGCGGCAGCGGCTCGCGCTCCGGCGCTTCCTGTGTCCTGAGGCGCGCCAGTGTCATGATCTGGCCGATCAGCTCGTCGAGCTGCTCGGCCGCCTTCTCGATTCGACTCAGGTCGGGCTGCGCCGCGTCATTCGCTCGACGTTGCGCGAGCGCGAGCGCCATCCGCATCCTCGCCAACGGCGAGCGAAGCTCATGGGATACGTCCCGCAGTAGCGTTTCTTTGTCCGTAACCAGCGCCTGGATACGTTCGGCCATCGTATCGAAGTCCCGGGCCAGGATGCCGACCTCGTCCGAGCGTTGGTTCGACGGGCTCCCGACGCGCGTCTCCAGCACGCCCGCGGCCAGCGCTCGGCTCGCACGCTGCAGCCGGACGATCGGTGCGGAGAGATAGCGCGCCAGCAGCAACGATGTCACGGCCGCGACCAGAATGGCGATGGTCATGACGGCCAGACGTGTCCCGGGCCAGGTCAAGACGCCGAAGACGGTAAAAAGCGGGCGGGTGAACAGCAGGCGATACTCCTCACCATCCGGCGCGACCAGGTCGGGCGTCAGTTGGATGGGACGCAGATTCGGGGGGCGCCCTCCGCGCGGCGGACGGCGGTCCAACAGCCGCATGACCTCCCGTGGCATGGCTCGCCCGAGGAGCTCGCGGCCGTTCTCGTCCACGACCAGCAGCAGCATGTGTCTAGGCGCCTCTCGCGCGTGGTCTCTAAGCCACTCGCGCAGGCCTCTCTCACCACGCTCCGAGAGCACTTGAGCGGCCTCCCGAATAATCGGTTCCCGGCCCTCGATATTGACTTGATCGAAGGTGGCGCTGGCCAGCCCATAACTGACGTAAACGGCTGCCGTCAGCGTCACCACCATGGCCACACCGATCGACGCAAACAGTTTCCAGAAAAGACTCATGCGGCTAAGCCCCCGCAGCCGGGATCAGCACGTAACCGCTTCCCCGGATACTACGAATTACCGACTGCTCATCGTCGCCGCTCGCGACCTTCTTACGCAGATTGCTGATATGAGTGTCCAGGCTCCGGTCGTCGGGCAGCAGCTGTCGCCCCAGGGCCGCTCGTGTCAGCGCTTCCCGTGAAACGACTTCGCCGGCGGAGCGCATCAACGTGACGAGAATCGTAAATTCGGCATTGGTCAGCTTCAGCGCCTGCTCGCCTTTCCACGCCTCGCGGCGTTTCATGTGCGCTCTAAACGGCCCGACTTCGATTTCACTGGGCTCCTCGACGCTGGTCTCGTTGGTCCGGCGAAGGATGGCCCTGACGCGTGCCAGCAGTTCCCGGGGGTTGAATGGCTTCGGCATATAGTCGTCGGCGCCCATCTCGAGTCCGACGATCCGGTCCACATCGTCGCCGCGCGCGGTCAGCATGAGCACCGGCGTACGGGAGCCTGATTCGCGCAGTTGCCGCAGGACGTCGAAGCCGGACAGGCCGGGCAACATCACGTCCAGCACGATCAGATCGTAGTCCTCCTGCTGGGCGTGCCGAAGGCCCTGGGTCCCGGTAGAGACCGCAGTGATCGATAGGCCCTCGGGTTGCAGGTATTCCACCAGCATGTCGCTGAGCTCCGTGTCGTCGTCCACCAGCAGTATTGAGTTGGCCATCATTGTTTCATTCCACGGTCATAAACTTGCCACAATGCGGGCCGGATACAAAGAGCTGAAGTACCCAGGAACCGTCGGCTTGAGAAAAGTTCAGATGCGCGGGCCGGGGACGCCGGCGCCTCCCGGCCCGTTGAACATAACCGCTGAAGTTCGCGTCTCCGGTCAACTGTTCCGGCGCCTAGTCGTTGTTGCAGGTGACAGTAACGATGGACATTGTCAGGGAGACAGGCCATGAAACAGACAACCTTATGGACGAGCACAGTTTTAGTTTTTATCGCCGGCAACGCTCTGGCTCAGGATGCCGGAGATCGGGTCGAGAACCGGGCGGACCGACGAGGCGATCGGATCGAACAGCGTCTGGACCGGCAGGGCGATCGAATCAATGATCGTCTTGATGCCCGCTCGGACCGAGCCGCAGACGCTGGACGGGACGTCGCAGCCGATCGTCTCGACACGCGCGGAGATCGTATCGACGAGCGTCTGGACCGGGTCGGCACGACGACGGATCGTCGTCTCGATCGCCGAGGTCGGCAGGCCGATCGACGCATCGACCGGCGCCAGCATCGGCGCCACCGCCAGGACCGCACGCGGCCGGAACGGGACGATCCCTCGTCCTAGCGAGGGCTTACGACCGGGCGGCCGCTCCGGCAGCGACCCGTCGCGCAGCGAATTAAGTGAGTGACTTATCGGGCCGGGCGTCAGTCGGCCCGGAAATAGCGGAACTGATGAGTAAAGCGCACATGGGGCGTAGCGATCGGTTCGCCCGCGACGAGGCGTGGCCTGAAGTAACTCTCCATCAGTCGAGCTCTGTAGCGGGCGTCCATCAGTCCCGGTGGGGTTGCCGCCACGATCTGTACATTCCTCGCGCGGCCCTCGGCCGAGATCTCGAAGTCGGCGGAGATTGCGCCCCATTCATACGGCGCGCTGCCGCCGGTCCTATCCACAGGACTCGGGGGCGGGATGAAGTTGATCAGCGCCGGGCTCGAGAACAGCTCGACGGCCCGGGAACCCTCGTCCCCGGCAAGAACAGCGTCCGCGTCCCGGTAATGAGATAATCCGGTCGCGAGTTGCCCGTTCGTCAACGCCCAATCGCCTAGAACGGCCAGAGACCGGGCGCGTTCCATTGCAGGGATCGCTTCGCCCAGCTCGAGGATCTCCTGAAGACGGCGCCGCGCTGAGCTGCTGTTGCCCGAGAGGATGTCGATTCGCACGAGCTCCCGCAGCGGCTTTAGTAGATCACCGGAGTACCGGACGAGATGGGACTCCTGGATCTCGATGACGTCTTCGTACTGCTCACGCGCCCTGCCGTGCATTCTCGATAGCGCGTAGTACTCCGCGAGGTGGTAGCGAAACGGAATGAGGTCCAGATCATCCTCGCCGAAGCGCCGGAGCCCGATGTTCAGTCGTTCCTGCTGAATATCCTGAGCGCTGCGGGTGTCTCCGGCGGTCACATAGGCTTCGCTCATCTCATCCAGAATGATGGTCTGCACGACGTTGAACAGCCCGTAGTTCCGCTGGCTGATATGCTGTGCGTGCTCCAGGACCGTGAGTGCCTCGAGGGACCGGCCGCTCCGAACGTAGACCTGAGCGAGTCCCCGATACGGGTCGATAAGAATCGGCGCGAACTCGCCGTGCGCCTCGGTCAGATGCTCGATCCCGCGCAGATAAGTCCCCTCAGCCGCAGCAAACTCATGCAAGTCGGCCTGTACCGCGCCTAACGCAATCAGGGCTCGGGCATCTGCGTCGTTGCTGGGGGAAGCTGAGCTGGACGGCGTCGCCGCGTCGGTCGCGCGCCGCTCCTGTGTCCAACCCTCAGTGCCCGAAAGCCAGAGCGCTAGGCCGACGGCCGTCAGCATGATGGGCTGCAGGGTTAGTCCCTCGGCTGGTAGTGATACGTGAAATTCCGTGCCAGGCGTCGTGCCGACACGAATTCACCATCTACCATACGCGGCCTGAAGCGGGATCGATTGATCGCGCGCGCGGTTGAATCGTCCTTAAGCCCGGGGGGCACGGATTCGACGACTATCACATTGCTCGTTCTGCCGCTCTCGGTGACGTCGAACGCGATCAGCACGTGGCCCGGCAGCGCTCCCGGATCAGTGGGGCTGGCGAGGCCGCGATTGGTCGGGCTCTCGCGGAGGACGTAGCTAGGCTCGTCGAACCATTCCTCCCGCAGCGCGTCGCCGTTCGCCAGCTCCCCAAGGAGCTGCCACGCGCGTCGGTACTCGTCTCCGGTCGGGCCCACTTTGCTGAACGCAACGTTCCAGTCGCCGATATCGACAAGTATCTCGGCAATGATGAGTTTGTCGGGTTCCGGCTGGCTCTCGGCTATCTCCAGCGCTCGTCTGAGTGAACTGAGGCCTCGACCTTCAGGTAACTTCTGTATCCGGAAGCTGTTACCCATTGCCCTTAATGGCGTGATCATGGCCAGGTCCGTCGCGCTCGTGTGGCTGCGGATGATGTTCATCGCTCTCGTGTACTGGCCGCGTTCCTCCTGGAAACGATAGGCAGACTGCAACCAGTCAGCGAACTTGTAGATCGCCGGAAGAACCTCGAGCGAGTCCACGCCATGGACACGTTCCATCAGATGCAGCGCGGTCAGCTGATGCTCGTCGGCCTCGATATAGTTCTCCATATCGAGCATCGTGCTGGAGAGGTGATCGAGGATCTCGATCTGCTGCTCATTCAGCAGGCCATAGGCCCGGCGGCTGACGGTGCGAGCTTCCTCGAAGATCGTCACGGCCTCGAAATAATCGCCTCTTGCCCGATAATTGACGCCGAGTCCGATCAGAGGATTGATGACCGCCTCGCTATAGGTACCGTCCACCTCTCTGATCATGTCGATCGCGCGCAAGAAACTCTGCTCCGACGGCGCGTAGAGCTCGAGGCGGCGTTGCAGTATCGCTAGGTTACTCAGTGCGACGCCGAGTTCCACACCGAGGCCCAACTCTTCCTCGGTGAGCTCCACCATACGCTCAGCTACCGGAACGGCTTCTTCGTAGCGCCCCTGATCGAAGAGTTCGCCCAACAGGAGCTCTATTTCCAATCGTGCGGCCAGCTCCAACGCGGCTTCGCCGGTCGCGAGCGTCTCCGCATCTAGGGTGTCCGCATCGAACGCCACTGAAGTTGGCCGCGCGACATCTTCGGCATCCTGCGTCTCCGGAGCAGGCGGCTGGGCCTCAAGCCCTTGCGCCTGCTGCCCATCGAGCGTCCCGGTGTCCGACGCTTGGGCGTCCGGACCGGTATCTCCTTGGGGCTCCTGCGCTCCGCCCACGGCGCTAGCCGCGATGAGCGCAAGACCGCACAGAAGTCTGCGACGAAGTAGGCTGCGCCGGGAACGCGAGTTTGGGCTTGGATAAGCCATTTCTGATGATTCTAACCAAAAAAAAGCATCGTCGCCGAGGTCTGAACGGACTTTCTGTTATCGGCCTGTTCTGGCGCCTCGAGGTTCCGGATTGCACCGGACCTCGAGCCCTTGTGGCGCGTGCGCGCATGCCTATAATGGCGCGCGGGTTCCGGAAGTATTTAGAGAATGAGTATCGCAACCACGGTCGGTGATGCCCTCGCTTTCGAGGCAATCGACTTCAGAATCCTGCGACACGCAGTGGCGCCTGAGCCGGCCGATGCGGCTAAACGGGCCGGAATATCTCCCGAGAGATTAGCGAAGGCGGTCTTGTTGAAGGACCCGCATGGTTATCTGCTAACCGTGCTCCCGGCGACGCGAATCCTCGATCTCGAAGTACTTCGCGCGGAGCTGCATCGTCATCTGACGGTCGCAGACGACGAAGACCTGGATGAGCTGTTCTGTGATTGCGTCGTTGGCTCGGTGCCGCCGATCGGCCCCTGGTACCGAGTCCCGACCGTCGTCGACTCGAGCCTAAGGGAACAGCCGGATATTTACTTCGAAGCTGGCGACGACGACTCTCTGGTCCGCGTAACCGAGACCGGATTCGAGCGACTCCTCGAAGGTGCGGAGTACTTCGCGTTCTCACGCCAGGTTTGACTTTGGCATCAATGCGACAGGCAGTGTTAGGGTGTCAAGCTGTCGGCCGCCCGGAGCCCCATTAATGGAACCGACGAAGACCTCTGGTACCGAGTATTTCCATCGTGTCGTCGACTGCCAGTGGGCGTGTCCCGCGCATACCGATGTGCCGGAGTACATTCGCCTGATCGCACAAGGGCGGTTCGCCGACGCCTACATGCTCAATCGGGAATCCAACGTCTTCCCGGGAATTCTGGGCCGCGTCTGTGATCGGCCGTGCGAACCCGCGTGCCGGCGCGTGCGCGTCGAAGACAAACCCGTGGCGATCTGTCGGCTCAAACGGGTCGCTGCCGACAATCGCGGCGATATCCGGGACAGGCTGCCCAAGGCGGCCGAGAAGAAGAATGGCAAACGCATCGCGCTGATCGGCGCGGGCTGCGCGTCATTGGCGGTCGTCAACGACCTTCTGCCGCTGGGCTACGAGTGCGTGATCTACGAGGCGCTGGATATGCACGGCGGGCTCATGCGGACGAACATTCCGTCGTTCCGGCTGCCGGCGAGCGTGCTGGACGAGGAGATGGACTACATCATCGATATGGGCGCAGACCTCAGGCTGGGGACGCCGGTAGAGAGCCTGAAGAGCCTTCTGACGGAGGGCTATGACGCTGTCTTCGTCGGCAGCGGCGCTCCGAAGGGCAAGAACCTGGATCTCCCGGGCCGGTACGATAGCGAACGCATCCACGTCGGCATCCAGTGGCTCGAATCCGTCGCGTTCGAACACGTCGACAGCGTCGGAGAGAACGTACTGATCATCGGCGTGGGCAATACCGCGATGGATTGCTGCCGGACATCGCTTCGCCTGGGCGCGAAGAACGTCAAAGTCATGGCGCGCAAGCCACGTAATTTCTTCAAGGCATCGGATTGGGAACTGGAGGATGCTGAGGAGGAACTGGTCGAGATCATCGTCAATCACTCTCCCAAAGCGTTTATCGTCGAGGACGGCAAGCTGGTCGGTATGACCTTCGAGAAAATGGAGTACGACCTCGACGACGATGGCGGCATCGCCGATTCGAGCGTTGTTGCCGAGGAGTTCTTCGCTTGCGACGATGTCGTACTCGCCATCGGTCAGGAGAACGCCTTTCCGTGGATCGAGCGTGACATCGGAATCCAGTTCGATCGGTGGAGCGTACCCGTCGTCGACCCGGTCACGTTCGAAGCGACGCTACCGGGTGTCTTCTTCGGCGGTGACGCGGCGTTCGGGCCGAAAAACATTATCTGGGCAGTAGAGCACGGTCATCAGGCAGCCATCTCCATCCACAAGTACTGCCAAGCGCAGTCGCTGACGGACCGGTTGCCCCGAGGCGTCAGCCTGCAGAGCGCCAAGATGGGTATGCACGAATGGAGTTACAGCAACGACTTCGACCCGGTCACACGCCGCATGATGCCGAGCGTGGATCTCAAGGAACGATTCAAGAAGCTGAACATCGAAGTCGAACTGGGATTCTCGGCGGAACAGGTAGCCACAGAAGTCGAGCGCTGTCTGAACTGCGATCTTCAGACCGTCTTCTTCGCGGACCTGTGTATCGAGTGTGATGCTTGTATCGACGTCTGCCCGGTCGACTGCCTGACTATCACCGCGAACCAAGACGAGCAGACTTTGAAAGATAACCTCAAGTCTCCTCTACTCAACCCCGACCAACCACTATATGTGTCCGCGCCCCTGAAGCAGACTGGGCGCGTGATGATCAAAGACGAGAACCTGTGTGTCCATTGTAGTTTGTGTGCCGAGCGGTGCCCCACCGCAGCCTGGGACATGCAGAAGTCGACCGTTAAGATCCCGTATGCCATCGACGAGATGGCACAGGACGAGGCGCTATGTCGGGAAGATCGAAAAGCGGGATAAACGACTTCGTCATCAGGTTGGCTAACGTCAACGGCACCGGCTCTGCCAGCGCCAACAGCCTGCTGATGAAGGCCATCTTTCGCATGGGCATCCCGGTGATGGGTAAGAACTTTTTCCCCAGCAATATCCAGGGGTTGCCCACGTGGTATGAGATCCGGGTAACGAAAGACGGCCATCTGGCGCGTTCCGGACAGGTCGATGTCATGGTCGCGATGAACGCGCAGACCTACCAGAAAGACCTCAAAGAAGTGAGCCCGGGCGGCGTCATGATCTACGACTCGACCTGGCCCCGCGACACCGTGTTGTCGCGTCCCGACATTACGATCCTCGGCGTGCCGTTGGCGCGAATGTGCAATGAGCACTTCACGAACGCCAGGGCTCGTATTCTGATGAAGAACATGGCCTACGTCGGTGTACTCGCGGCGCTGCTGGACTTGGATCGTGACGTTATCGCGAACCTGGTCGACGAGGTCTTTGCGGCCAAGAAGGCGCTCATTCCATCGAACCTGGAAGCGATCCAGCTCGGCTTCGACTATGCGCAGGATTCCTTCGAGTGCCCGTTGTCCACGCGAGCTGAGCCGATGAATAAGACCGGTGGACACATTATGATCGACGGCAACACGGCAGCGGCCCTGGGGTGCCTGTACGCCGGCGCCACGGTGGGGGCCTGGTACCCGATCACGCCGTCGACCGGCGTGATGGATGCTTTCAAGATGTTTGCGGAGCGATACAGAAGGGATCCCGAGACGGGTGAGCGGCGCTACTGCATCATCCAGGCTGAGGATGAGTTGTCGGCACTCGGCATCGTTCTGGGCGCGACGTGGAACGGTGCCAGAGCATTTACGCCTACGAGCGGCCCGGGCCTCTCGCTGATGAATGAGTTCATCGGCTTCGCGTATTTCGCGGAGTTACCCGCGGTACTGTTCGATGTCCAACGTGTTGGGCCATCCACCGGGATGCCGACGCGTACTCAGCAGGCAGATATGCTGGCGGCGGCGTATGCGTCACATGGGGACACGCGGCACGTCCTACTGTTTCCGGCGAACCCGAAGGAGTGCTTCGAGCTCGCAGTCCAGGCCTTCGATTTAGCCGACCGGCTGCAGACTCCGGTTATCGTGCTCCTGGACCTGGATATCGGCATGAACGACTGGATGTGCGAGGATCTCCAGTGGGACGACAGCTACCAGCCGGATCGCGGCAAGGTCCTGAACGCGCAGGAGCTTGAGGAGGCCGAGAATTTCTACCGCTACCTGGACCCCGACGGCGACGGTATCCCCTACCGTACCTATCCGGGCGTTCATCCGAAGGGGGCGTATTTCGTCCGCGGTTCGGGGCACAACAAATTCGGGGCGTATACGGAAGAGTCCGACGAATATCAGGAAGTCGTGGACCGTCTGTGCCGCAAGTGGGCTACGGCCGCCAAACTCGTGCCGGCGCCGGTCATCCATCGAGGCCGGAAGCCATCGGATCTCGCTATCGTGTCCGTCGGCAGCTGCGACTATGCGGTCACCGAGGCGATTGGACGCCTCGCCGAGAGCGGCATTCATCTCGACTATCTTCGCGTCAAGGCGTTCCCGTTCGGTGACGAGGTCTCGGAGTTTCTGGAGCAATACGAACGGGTATTCGTCGTCGAGCAGAATCGGGATGCACAATTGAAAAGCTTGCTCACGCTAGAAACAGACTATCCCAAGAATCGCATGCTGTCGGTGCTGAACTACGGTGGCCTGCCGATCGACTGTCGCTGCATCGTCGACGCGATCGAGCAGGCTGTGGCGAAGGGAGTGGCCGCATGACGTATATCGCTAAGCCGAAAATCGTTCACGGCGGCCTGACCAGAAACGCCCTAGGCTTCACGATCCGAGACTATGAAGGAGGGATGTCGACGCTGTGCGCGGGTTGTGGGCACGATTCGGTGACGGCAGCCCTCGTCCAAGCCTTCTTCGAGCTGGACATACCACCACATCGGGTCGCGAAAATGAGTGGCATCGGCTGTTCGTCGAAGACGCCGGCGTACTTCCTCGGAGCCTCGCACGGCTTTAATTCCGTACACGGCCGGCTGCCTTCGGTCGCGACCGGAGCGAGCGTAGCGAATAGAGAGCTCTACCTGCTGGGCGTCTCCGGAGACGGAGATTCATTGTCGATCGGCCTCGGGCAGTTTGCCCATGCCGTAAGGCGCAACCTGAACATGGTGTATGTCATCGAGAACAACGGCGTCTATGGGCTAACCAAGGGGCAGTTCTCTGCCTCGGCGGACGTCGGCACCAAAGCCAAAAAGGGCGAGGTCAACGAGCAGCAGCCGATCGATCCGGTCCAGATGGCCATGGCCCAAGGTGGCAGCTTCGTCGCGCGGAGCTTCTCCGGCGACAAGGCTCAATTAGTGCCCTTGTTAAAGGCGGCGATCAAACACGAGGGGTTTGCCCTGGTGGATGTCCTCTCGCCCTGTGTCACGTTCAACGACCATGAGGATTCCACGAAGAGCTATTCGTACACGCGACAGTTCTTCCATCGTGCGGTGCACCTCGACTACGTGCCGCCCGCGAAAGAGATCAAGGCCGCCTACGATGAGGGCGAGGTCATGCCGATCGAATTGCACGACGGCAGCCACATCCTGCTGCGCAAGATCAGCAAAGACTACAGCATGACCAACCGCGGGGCCGCACTCGACTACATCCGCTCCCATCATCGCAAAGGCGAAATCGTCACCGGGCTGCTCTACATCGACGCGAGCGAGCCGGATATGCACGAGATCAATCACACGATAGCAGCGCCGCTCTGCACCCTGGATTTCGAGACCCTGTGTCCGGGATCGGAAGCCCTCGCGATCCTCCAGCAACGATTCCGCTAAACAGAAGTCCGGCAGATGTGACGTAAGTCACCGCAATCTGGTGCCGTGTCCGGCATTTTAGTCACGTTCGGAGTTAAGGCTGTTGTGTAAATGGCTGATGAAGATCCATCTATCAGCGAGATTCGTAAGCGCACCACGAAACTGCTGACCGAGTGGGGGGCCGATTTCTCCATACTCCTGAAGGAGTTGGAGGGAAAGCGTGCCCGTTTACAAGAACTCGAGACTGCGGCGGCTGGTCAGTCCAGCGAGGTCGAAGCGCTCAGCAAGCGGGTCGAGGCTCAGGACACGCTGATCAAGTCCTTGAACAGTGACGCTGACGAGACGGCTAGGCTAAAGGCGGAACTCCACACCAAGGACGTGGAACTCGAGAAAAAGAAATCCGAGCTTGACAGTAAGCATCAGCTGATCGATGCGCTGCGACGAGATGTCGAGGGAGCCGGACGGCTCAAGGGCGACGGTGAAGCCAAGGATCACGCAATCTCCCGCCTCAAGAGGGAGAAGCAGCTGGCTCAGAAACATGCAGCGAAGCTCACAGAGGAATTCAAGATACTGACCGCGTCCACGCTGACGGGCGTCGATGCGGTGGCCGAGCTCGATGCCATCCGCTCAGAGCTCGATGCGCGCAAGTGCCTGATCGAGAGCCTCCGCGGGGATGCCGAGCGAAGTCAAGTCCTGGACGGTCAACTGGAGGAGAAGCGCCACGTGATCTCCACGCTCGAGACGTCCATCGATCGGCACGTGAGCACAATCGCGGAGCTAAAGCAGAGTGTCAACGCCTGGAAGAGCCAATACGTGGCGCTGAAGTCGCTCAACCCTTCGGAGGAGACAACCGGCGATCCCGAGGTACCCGCGCCGACCGAGACAATACGGCAAGTTCCGGAGAGTCCGGAGAATGTCGACGAGGATCAGACGGCAGCGACGACTCCCCATGATCTGCGCGACGTGCTGTCGGAAGCCCAGCAGATGGCCAGGACCAAGAAAACGGTGAGCCGCTAGGCCGAATACGCCGGCGCCCTTCGCCGCCGCGACGCGGTGATCCATCCGGAACCTCCATCGACGATGTCGGCCTCGTGGCCGCCCATGATCACGCTACACAGGTCGAGTTTGAGCCCCCCTTGGCTCAGGAGGAGTGCTCCGATAGCTGCCGACGGTCCAGGACTGAATCGGCTGTACTTTTCCTGAGATTTCTTCGTTTGACCGGCACGGAGAGGCGGCGCTAGCATCAGCAGTCCAGTCCGCGTTAGTCGCAGCGCCGAGGCGTCAACCAACGGGTGTCTCGCGCGTCATACTAGTCAGCGGGCGAGGTGACTGCACAGCAGCGAGGTAGAACGAAGACGCCATGGTTACAGTAAAAGCCGTGATAGCAGCCAATCGTTTCGGGCTCGGTGCCCGGCCGGGAGAGTTGGGCGAGATTAGCCAGGATCACGAGGGCTGGTTGCTAGCGCAGCTCAGCCCAGGCGCGAGTACGGCTCGAGTCTCATCGCCGGGCTCCGCGGAGATCCTGCGCGAGTTTCAGCGCCTGCAGCGCGCCAACAACGAGGCCCGTCGCAGCGACAACGAGGAACGCGCCGATGCCGCGCAGCGGGCGTATCGCGATTACATTCGCTCTCAATATCAGACCCAGGCGACCCGCCGGTATGAACTCGCGTCCGTAACCGACGCGCCGTTTCGCGAGCGCCTCGTCCACTTCTGGACGAACCACTTTGCCGTCTCCGCGGACAAGCAGGCCGTCACCCCGTTGGTGGGTACGTTCGAGGACGAGGCGATCCGGCCCCATGTGACGGGCCGCTTCGTAGATATGCTGCTCGCGGTAGAGAAGCATCCGGCCATGCTTCTCTATCTCGACAACCAGGCATCGATGGGCCCTGATTCCCGCGCGGCGCGGGCCGCTACCAGACGCGGCAGGGACCTCGGTCTCAACGAGAACCTCGCCCGCGAGATTCTGGAGCTGCACACGCTGGGCGTCGATGGCGGTTACAGCCAGGACGACGTGACGACGTTCGCCGAGGTGCTCACGGGCTGGTCCGTAGGTGGCGGCCAGGGCCGGGACGCCAATTCGACGGCCGGAGAGTTCTTCTTCCGGGCCAATACCCATGAGCCAGGCGCGAAGACCATTCTCGGTAATCGTTACCGAGAGGACGGCGTTGGTGAGGGCGAGGCCGTACTGGCGGATCTCGCCATGCATCCGGCCACGGCGCGGTTTCTCGCGGAAAAACTCGCGCGGCACTTCGTGGCCGACGAGCCGCCCAGCGAGCTGGTCGAAGCACTCGCGCAGACCTACTTGACTCACGATGGCGAGCTCAACGCCGTCTACGAGGCGCTCGTCAGCGCGCGATCGGCCTGGGTGGAGCCGTTGGCGAAGTACAAGACGCCGCAGGACTTTCTGATCTCTAC